>NZ_JASATQ010000067.1:0-28233 GCF_038440415.1 Sphingomonas sp. OTU376
TGGCATCGATGCCCGGGCCAGCAAGAATGTCCGCCTGGGCGTCGCGCTGGAAGGTGCAGCCGGCGAGAACACCCGTGAGGGCCGCGCGTCGGTGCGGGTGAAGATCGGCTTCTAAGGGAGCTTCGGCGCGGCGCGCGGAGGGGTCTAGAATCCCGCTCTTCGCTGCCGTGCCGGCATCCGGCCTCCGGGGGGGCCGTGAGGGCCCGTGCAGGGGACTGCGCGGGCCCTTTTGCCGCGTACCCTGTCGAGCATCTGACGATCCAGCGGGCGGATGCCGCCGCCGACATCACCGGGCCGGTTCGTGGAGCAAGCCAATTTAAGCCGGTCCAGATCTCGACGTCGGCATCGTTCTTCTTTGTTTCCCGTTCATCGCCGCACCGCAGTTGCTACGCCGCGACCGTCTCTCGCCGCATTTCGGTGCGCACCGGCGGTAAATGACGGGTGCCGAGATTATCTGACTGAGAACGGACAGGCAGCTAACGCTCCAATAGCGGACGCTGAACTTCAACGTTATCGTTGGCGCTAAGCCGAGGTCTAGGGGCAGTATGCTGGTCAAGTTTCATGGGTTGCAATTCGACCTGCCCGCTCAATGGGCAGACGTCACCGACGATCTGCCAGAGGGTTCGCCGCCGACGTTAGCTCGGCCTTCGGGCGTCGGCGCCATTCAATTCACGACAGCAGTCTACCGCGCCGGTCTCAAGCCAGATGTTACGAATCAGGATTTGCGCAATCTTGTCGTAGATTTTTGCAACCGCCTCTCGTTCCGCCCCGGAGAATTTGAGGAGCGCACAGATCGATTAATCAGCGCGGGCTGTGTCGTTGCAGGCACCGACGATCTTACAGCTGTATGGTATGTTTCGAACGGGCGCGACATAGCGCTGATTACCTATTCAGGAACGGGTTGGGGGGAACCTTCTAAATTTGAATTGTGTCAGGCTCGGCAGATCGTAGCTACAGTTGAATTTGACGTTGGCTAGCGAACGACCGCTTCCCACCCGGTTGCGGACATCCAAGCGCGAGCCGTCGCGTTCGAAGCGGACGGTCCGCTTATGGGAATCCGGGACCGGCACGGGAACGGCGGCAATCGGGGCGCATTGCCGACTGGCAGGTTTCCCAACAGAGGGCTTGAACCGCCCCTGACGGCTTTGCCACGCCGGCGCCTCGGCGAAGCCGCGGAGCGCCACCTCGACCGCAAGCCACCCATCGCCGCCCTGCCCTGCCCCACGCCCACCCCACTTCCTTCCGCGCCCTTCCCCTCCCGGCAGCGGATCGTCACCCGGCAGGGCCGAGATCCAGCGCAGCTGGAGCTCGGGCGGCGCGCAGCGCCGCTAGAGCTGCGATGCCCGCGCAGCGGGCAGCCGCCCTCCCAGACAAGGCCATTCTGAAATATCGATCCACGCTATCCATTTGTTATCCCGTGCCTGCTTATCCTCTCGACGATGCGCTCCGACAGGGGCTCCGGCGTGGAATCGACTGGCGATGAATGAACCGCTCTTCAACAGCCTTCTCTTGCCCACCATCGCCCTGGGCCTTCCTCTCGGTGCATCCATGGACGCGCCACGCCCCGTAAGCGCCGAGAGCCAATCCAGTCGGAAAGCCGTGTGCGCCGAAGTTTCGATCGCGATCAATGGGCGATCGGCCGCAGTCCATATCCGCACGCAATCCGCTCCAAGCACCGGCGAAACTCGGATCGAGCTGCCGTTGCGAGCACCCAGGCAGAGTGTCTTTTTCGGTTTCGACGCCGCGCTCCGTAGAAGCGTACTGGACAGGGCTATTCCGCTCGAGAGCGCTCGAGCCCGGTCGATCTACACGCAGGAAGTTGGCAGCGGTAACGCAGCCGCCGTCGCTGCGTCTGAGCCTAGCGACAGCATGATCGCCCAAGTGCAATCACCCGGCAGGCAAGATCCCACGAAAGTCATCTTTCATTTCGTCTCACCCGTGGATCCGGTCCAGGGCCTTGTGCTCACGCCCAATAGCCGTTCGCTGCGCAATTGTGGGGTCTTTGTTTCGGCGAGCAAGTACCAGGTTCTACCAACTGTGGCGGTCGGCGGGCGGCGTCTCGAGTTCAAGTCCGGCCCGAGCGGGTGGCAAGCCCGGCTGAAGGGTGACGATCTCCCACTTGCCGGCGACATCTCGGTCACCGGCGGCACGCTTGCGCGGCAAGCATGGATTTCGTGGAGCGACATTGATGATGCCGGCCAGATGGTCAATCCGACCTTCTTCGTCGCGGACAATGTCCTGAGCGGGGATCTCGGCGCCAAACCTCGGCCCACCGTCACTGCCGTGACGGACGGCTCCGGGCGCCGGATCGCGTACCGGGTAGTGACGGCAGCCGGCGGAAGATGGTCGCTTGTCGGCCCGGCCCCGGCCAGCAACCGGGTCCGGGTGGCACTGAGCGACGGGAGCTCTCAAACCTATACGCTGGACTATGACGCGTTTCCCAACTTCGGTCCGGGCATCTTCTGGGCTCGACCGCTTGTGGACGATCTGATGCGGAGCCCCGCTCGCCGTGCGGAGGGCTTGGACCTCGCCCTACGCTATCGGATGCTCGGGCCCCATATGAGTTACCTGCTACTGCAGAAGCTCGGCCAGTATCGGAGAGCAGGCCTCCAGCCGCCGCCCGATGTCGAACGGGACGCCGAGCGCGAGAACGAGGTTCCGTCTCGCGAGCCCCCGAAGAGCCCACCCGTGCCCAAGAGACCATCCAGCTAAGAATCGCTGGCCCAAATTCCGCGAGCCGAACGAGCCCACGCAGCGCGGCCCTGGCCAATAGCGTCAGAGGATGCCGACCGTGCGCCCGAGCCGCCATCTCCGGGGCACCTTTCCGAGGCGCCCCGGCTCCACTCATTTAGAATAATAAGCCCCCGGCATTGGTCTCAATCCCGCCGTCGGCACGCAGGCGGCCCGCGAACCAGCTCTCGTCAACGCGTTCGGCCAGATCTGCCGCGGTCCAATCTGCCACGGCTCCTGGAGCGAAGGTGGCGAGTTGCTCGGAGAAGGATGCAGCCGAGATTTGCTCATCGAGTAGCATAAAGCTGCCACCAATCACGATGCATCGGCCATTGCCAAGTACGAACGGAACATTTAGTGAACGGCCTTGATAATCCCGGTCCGATCCGAGCCGATCGGCCGACGATCGGAGGGTCGAAATGACGTGTTGCGTCGTTGGTCAAATCGCTGCATCCACCGCGATACCGCCGTGGAAAAGGGCACGGAGACTTTATGGCGCAGGGATCAGCGCGTTGAACATGATGGGTAAGCTCGCGCCTGCGAGCTCCGGGCCTGCGCTCGCGCCAATCTCGCCATTCCGCGAACTCGGCGCCTACGAAGCGCTTTGGCTCGAGCAAGGCGCAAGCTTCAAGACACTCGCCGAACGCTTTGCCAGCGATCCGACAGCGCTACCGTCGGATTTCGTCCCATCCGGCGTTGCCGAGGAGAAGGCGCGGGAAGTCACGACGATTCTGCACGCAGCCGGCGTCAACCGCTTCGGGGTGCGCATCAATCACGCCGGCGACTATCCGGCCAGGCTGCGGGCTGCGCGGCATCCGGTCGAACTCCTCTACTATCAGGGCGAATGGGAGCTGAGCGAGCTGCCCTCGATCGCGATCGTCGGGAGCCGAAAGGCGAGCGACGACGGGGTTCGGCGCGCGCAGCGGCTCGCGCGCGCATTCGTCGACCGGGGTTATGCCGTCGTGTCGGGGCTGGCCGAAGGGATCGACATCGCGGCGCACCGTGCCGCGATCGAGCGCGGTGGCCGGACGATCGCCGTGATCGGCACGCCGCTGGGCACCGTCTATCCACGCCCCCATGCCGAAATGCAGGCATTCATCGCGGCTGAGCATCTGCTGATCTCGCAGGTGCCCGTTCTGCGCTACCGCGCGCAGAAGGTCCCGCAGAACCGGCTATTCTTCCCGGAGCGCAATATCACGATGAGCGCGTTGACCGAAGCGACAGTGATTGTCGAAGCAGGCGAGACCTCGGGCACGCTGACCCAGGCGCGCGCGGCGCTGCACCAGGGCCGCAAGCTCTTCATCCTCGATTCCTGCTTCCAGCGCTCGGACATCACCTGGCCCGCAAAATATGCGGCGCTCGGCGCGATCCGGGTTCGCGAGATCGACGATATCTGGGGCGCGCTTGGCTGAGCCGGTTCGTCTAACCGAAATCGATGAGACGAACGTCGGGGACCATTCGTTCCTGTCGGCCGATGACAGCTGCTATTTCCTCTTCGAATATACCTCGCACCGTGGCTACAGCTTCAGCGCGACGAACAACCTGATCAGCAACCTCAAGAAGAAGCCGAGCGAGAGCAATCGGCCGGGCTATCACTATAAGGGCCAGGCAATCGCACAATGCGCGGTCCATTTGCGCGGCGCGATCCACCCCGACTGGCTCGCCACCGCGACGCTGGTGCCGGCGCCGCCGTCCAAGGCAATCGGCCATCCCGATTATGACGACCGGGTCGAGCGCATCTGCCGGCTGGTCAGTGGCAACATCGATGTCCGATCCATTGTGCCGCAGGTCAACTCGACCACGGCCGCGCACGAGCTCGGCCAGGGCCAGCGGCCGCGGATCGACGATCTGGTCCAGAATTACAGGATCGCAGAGAACCTGACCCTCCCCGCGCCGACCGCGATTGCGATCGTCGATGACGTGCTGACCAACGGCACCCATTTCAAGGCAATGCATCGCGTGCTGTCGGCACGCTATCCGCAGGTGCCGATCAGCGGCATCTTCATTGCGAGGCGCGTGTTCCCCGAGGACGAGAACCCGTTCGGCGAACTTTGAACGAGCAAGGGTGCATCACGCGATCTAATCGGAGCGATCTCCGAACGCACGACTTCGAACATCAACGCCCGCTGATGGCCAGTCAGTAGACTGTCCGCTCTCGGGCGACGACCATCGGATAGCGGCCTCTCCGGTGCGAAGCCGCCCAATGGCAGCTCACGCCCCAATTGCGGACATCAGGGGCGATGGTGGCGGGCTGCGGAGATTGCGATCTTCCCGGCTTCGAGCAGAGTGGCCATCGCTTCTTGCAGATTTTGCGAAGAAGGCCGTGTCCAAGGTAACGGCCATCCGCCTTTAGCGCGGAAGCTGTCGACGCTCATTCCCTCCCAAATGCGCGCGCGCCACTCTCCTACATACGAACCGGGTTCGCCCGTCTGGGTGGAGTTCAGCCGGACCGTAGCGCTAACCCTTCGTTTGTCGGCTCCATCTTCGTCCGTCAGCTCGACTTCGACGCTCCACCATGGCCAATCGCGGTTCGACCTATTCGACGTATCCCGCACCACGTTCTCGACAAAAGGCGAATGCTGACGGCACTCGTCCAATAGGGCATCAAGAACGCGCATCTGGCTTGCAAACGGGTCATCGTCGCTCATGCGGCGACGCTATATCGGATTACGACGAATGTCAGCTTCCCACCCAATCTCGGACGCTCGCCTCAAAAGCTGCCGTCTATGGGTTCGGGCCCGGATCACGCGCCCCACATCCCGGGATCTGGGTCCGGCACGAAATCGTCATTGGCGCCGCTTAGCTGTCGACGTGCGGCAGGGTTGCCCTGCAGGCGCTCGTCGCCAGCGCTGGTGACATCGGTACGCGTCGCTCCCCTTCGGACGGTTGATGGTGGCGCCCGCGGTGCCTTCCTTCCTGGAGAAGCATCCGCAGCTGACGGTCAGTCTCAGCTTTACCGACGATGTGGTGGATCTGATGGCGCAGCAAGCCGACCTCGCCATTCGCATGGGGACCTTGTCCGACAGCGCGCTGGTTGCGCGCAAGCTCGGACAGAGCCGGCGCGTGATATGCGCTTCCCCCGACTATCTCGCCCGCCGGGGCACGCCCGCCACGCCCGCCGATCTGGCCGGCCATGACTGCCTCGCCTTCAACTTCCGCAAGGCCGGGACGGGCTGGCCGATGAGGCGCGACGGCGAAGTTTTCGCGCAACCCGTGTCCGGGTCGGTACTCGTCAACAATGGCGAGACCTTGCGCCAGATGGCGCTCGAGGGCGCCGGAATCGCACGGGTCGGTTATTTCCATGTCGCCGAGGAGCTCGCGCAGGGCCGCCTCGTGCCGCTGCTCGAGCCATTCAACCCCGGCGATGTCGAACTGGTCCATGCCATCTATGTCGGGGGTGGCCCGACCCCGCCGCGCGTACGGGCGTTCATCGATCATCTGGCGGCAAGGGTGGCTGGCTCCGCGCTCTTCACCTGAGATATTGGCGCACAATCTGTCGTTCGCGCGGCAATGGGCCGGAACCGGTCGACGCGGCACGCGGAAGCGCGTCGCACGTCAGGGCGGCGGCTCCTTGTATAGGACCATACCGGCGTGATAGAGCACGCCATCGCGGAATTCGCCATCCGCGGTGAAGCCGGTATCATCCCAATAATCGATATGGGTGCCGGTGATCTCGTATCGCCCCTGATAGGCGCTCTTCCGGGATCCGCGAGCCTCGTCATACCGGCCGTTCCGCAGCAGCTCGTGGCGAATATATCCGTCGGCCGTGACCCACATTCCCGCAAACGCTTCGCTCATGGCTTCGCACCTCTCCGGGGCCGGGTAGCCCGCACCGCGCCCATCAGAACGGACTCGCCGTCGGACGAACGACGATCTCGCTCGTGTCCACATCGCCGGGCTGGGTGATCGCGAAGCGGACGGCCTTCGCGATTGCCTCGGGCTGAAGCGCGATCGCGCGAAAGGTCTTCATCTCCTCGCGGCCCTTGTCGTCGGAAATGCTGTCGGCCAGCTCCGACTCGACCACTCCCGGTGAGATCACCGTCACGCGAATGCGGTCATTCTCCTGCCGCATCCCGTCGGAGATAGCCCGGACGGCGAACTTCGTCGCGCAATAGACGGCGGCCGTCGGCGAGACCGCGTGCCCGCCGATCGACGACATGTTGATGACCTGCCCCTCGCCCTGATCCAGCATGATCGGAAGCACCGCCGCGATACCGTACAGCACGCCCTTGATATTCACGTCGACCATGCGATCCCACTCGTCGACCTTCAGCGCCGCCATCGGGGACAGCGGCATGACGCCCGCGTTGTTCACGATGACGTCCACCCGCCCGAATGCGGATCGTGCTTCCGCGGCGAAAGCCGCCATATCGTCGCGCGAGGTCACGTCCAGCCGCCGGAAGCGCGCCTCGCCTCCGCCCGCCGAGATCTCCTCGACCAGCTGCTCCAGGCGATCGGTCCTGCGGGCGCCCAGCATCACGCGCGCGCCGCTGCTGGCCAGAAGCCGCGCGGTGGCCTCGCCGATTCCGCTGCTTGCGCCAGTGATGAGCACGACTTTTCCATCCAGATTTTCCACGATCAGCTCCGCATCCGTGTTGAGGTTTGGCGTCAGGCCGCAGAGCGGCCTGCGAAATCAGTCGAGAGGGCCACCTCGCGCCACCTGGCCATTTCCGCGCCAAGCCGGTCGAGCCGGGCTGAAGCGCGCGCATATGCATCGCTTCCGAGCAGGAGATCGACCGGCGGCGCCTCCGCATCGGCGATGGCGACAATCGCCATGGCGGCCCGCTCGGGATCGCCGACCTGATTCCTGCTCTTGGCGAGAAGCGTCTGCACCGCGCGACCGGCGGTATCCGCATAGTCGTCGATCGTGCGTGACGCCTGCCGAACAGAGCCTGTCTCCAGGAAGCCGGTCCGAAACGATCCTGGCGAGACGTTGGTCACCCTTATTCCCAGGGGCGCGACCTCCTCGGCGAGACTGAACGACAACGCCGCCAGGGCCGCCTTGGTCGCCGCATAGATCCCCGCGCCAGCCGTGGGCGCGAACCCGGCAACAGACGAGATATTGATTATGTGACCATGTCCCTGGCCGCGCAGAAAAGGCAGAGCCGCCTGTATGACCGCGAGAGCCCCGAAAAGATTGGTCTCAAAGGCCTCACGCACCTCGTCGGGCCCGGCGGCCTCCACCGGTCCGAGCAGGCCATAGCCCGCATTATTGACGACCACATCCAACTTGCCCGCGATCGCGTGCGCCTGACGGACGCACGATGCCACCGCAAATCCGTCGCGCAGGTCGAGTTCGAGCACGTCCAGCCTTTCGGTCGGAAGGCCGTCCGGGGCGTGACCGGAGCGCGTGGTGCCCACGACGCTGTCTCCCTGGTCGAGCACTCTTGCGGCGAGGGTCTTCCCCAGACCACGCGAGATTCCCGTGATGAACCAAACGCGATCGCGCATTTCCCGATCTCCTGTTCAAAAACCCTGGCGATGCGACTTGCCGGTGAAAAGGTGCTTCCAGCCTGTGTCAGGCTGGCGCGGCGAAACCGGCCGGTCGCTTCGCCGCCAAATTCGCGTGGCGCAGGCGATGTTTCCAGTATCCATTCAGACAGTATCCTGACGGACAATTGCGCTGCTCCTGCGGGCGCCTAGTCGGGTGGTCGGAGACGTCGCCGGAGATGAGAGCCATGCGCTACGATAAGAAGAATTTTCCCGTCATCCGGTCGCGGGAGCATCTCGAGACCGGCCCCGTCATCCTGGTGACGTCGAGCCAATCCGGCAGATCGAACGTCATGACGATGGGCTGGCACACGATGATGCAGTTCTCGCCGGCGCTTGTCGGCTTCTATCTCTGGGAGGGAAACCGCTCGCACGAAGCGGTCCGCCAGACCCGACAATGCGTCATCAATATTCCTACGGCCGACATCGTCGAGAAGGTCATCACCGTTGGCAACATGCATGCCGATGGAGCGGACAAGCTCAAGACGGCGGGATTGACCGCTATCGCGAGCAGCCAGGTCGAGGCACCCCAGATCGCTGAATGCTATGCGAGTTTCGAGTGCAGATTGTTCGAGGACAGGCTCGTGGAGGACTACAGCTTCTTCGTCTGGGAGATCGTCAGGGCGTGGGTGAATCCGATTACCGCGCCACGAACGCTCCATTATCGCGGACAAGGCAAATTCATGATTGCCGGGGAGGAGGTGGATTATGCGGAGCGCTTCCAGCCGGAAAATCTGTGAGCACATGCAGCATTTCGAAATCGCAATTCACCCTTGGGATAATTGACGGCTTGATTCCCGCGGGGCCAGGATGAAGGCGCCATGCTGATGAAGGTAGCCGATTCCATCGATGCGAGCGCGGTCGTCCACATCATAGATGACGATCCGGCGCTGCGCCGCAGCCTCGATGGCCTGTTGCGTTCGAGCGGCTACACCTCGCTGCAGCACGGCAGCGTGGACGAGTTCCTGGCCTCCGGCATGCTGGACAAGCCCGGGTGCTTGGTCCTCGACATTCGCCTGCCGGGAATGAGCGGCCTCGATTTCCAGAACCGGCTGCGCGAACAGGAAATATCGATGCCGGTCATCCTGATGACGGGCTTTGGCGATGTTCCGATGTCCGTACAGGGCATGAAGGCGGGCGCAGTCGATTTCCTTCCCAAGCCCTTTGCCGCGGAGCAGATGCTCGCAGCAGTATCGGCGGCGCTGACTCGCGACCGGTCCGAGCGGGAGCACAGTGCCCGCAAGGAGGCGCTGCGCGACCGGTGGCGGCTATTGTCCCAGCGTGAGCAGGAAGTCCTCGCCTTGGTGGCGACGGGCCAGCTGAACAAACAGATCGCCTTCCACCTTGGCATCAGCGAGGTTACGGTAAAGGTCCATCGCAGCAACGGCATGCGCAAGCTCGGCGCCTCCACCATCATCGCCTTCGCGAGAATCGCGGAGGAGTTGGGGATCATTACCCGGGCCTAGCGGTTAGCCTCGAGTATCATGGCGCCGCCCCCATCGGCATCGTACTGCAGGATCTCAACGACAATAGATGAGGATGCTCCGCGGGTGCAGGAAGGACGGTCAGTTTGCATCATCGACGATGATGCCGGAGTGCGTAAGTCCCTTGCCGGACTTCTGCGCAGCTTCGGCTGCGAGGTATTGGTATTCTCCTCGGGCGAGGAATTTCTCCGGTCGGATGCCTCCGGCTCGTGCCATTGCGTTGTGAGCGATCTCCAGGTCCCCGGTGGAATGAGCGGGATCGAGCTCGCCCGGCGTCTGGCCGACCAGCCGGAGCGATTTCCGATGATCCTGATCTCGGCATATCTGAGCCCGGCCGTCGAGGCCGAAGCAAAGGCCGCAGGCGTTCAGTGCGTTCTCTCCAAGCCGTTCAAGGGCGAGGATCTGATCGCCTGCATCGAGCGGGCGGTGGAGAACCGGACCGCCTGACAGCGTCCCCTCTCAGTCCTGCGGCAGCGTCAGGGGCACGGTGAAGCTGAAACGGGCGCCCGCGCTCGACGGGAGCAACTCCAGCTTGCCGCCATGGCTTTCTGCGATCGACCGCGAGATCGCCAGGCCCATTCCCATCCCGTCCCGTTTGGACGTGACCAGCGGATCGAAGAGCGACTTGGCGAGAAGCGGCTCGATACCCGGACCGCTATCGCTCACCGTCACCCGCACCTGATCTCCCTCAACGGCGAGATCGAGCTGGATGCGCCGCTCGGTCGAGAATGCGTCCCGCATCGCCTCGATCGCGTTGCGGAGCAGATTGATCAGGATCTGCTGAAGCTGGACGCGCTGCCCGTAGACTACGGGTCGGAAGCTGCCCGGCGTTCGCGCCAGTTGTATCTGGTTCTTCTCGAATTCCGATCGCATGACGACGAGCACTTCATCCACCGCCCCCTGCAAGTCGATTGCGGTGACCTGGGTTTCGCCCTTGCGGGCCAGCGCGCGCAAGCCGGCAACGATGTCCGCGACCCGGGTCGCCTCGGAGATCACGTCGCCCAGCATCGAGGAGGCTTCGCTCAAATTCGGTTGCGGCCGGCTCAGCCAGCGTTGCGCGCCCTCGGCACTGGCGACGGTCGCGGCGAGGGGCTGGTTGATTTCGTGGATGATCGACGCTGCCAGTTCCCCAACCATGGCGAGCCGGGACGCGTGGGCGAGGTCGTGCTGAACCTCCCGCGCGGCGTCCTCGGCCAATTTGCGCTCGGTCACGTCCATCACCGCGCCGATAATGGCACCCGGCTCCCCATCAGGGTCCGGCGCCCCGATACCGTGGATGTACCTCACCTCGCCGCCGCCGCGCACGATACGGTATTCGTGGCTGAACGTGGATGCCTCGCGGCCTGCCTGGGCCATTACTGCAAGAGTGCCTTCCAGGTCATCCGGATGGATGCAGCGAAGCAGCAGGTCGACCGTAGGAACGACGGAATGGGGTTTGAGACCGAATATCTCGTAATGCTGCGCTGACCACTCGACCTCCCCCGAGTTCGTATTCCAGCGCCAGCTGCCCGTCTGGGAAAGCGCCTGCCCGGCAGAGAGCCACGCTTGCGAACGACGCAAGGACTCCTCCGCGACTTGCCTCTCCTGATTTTCCGCGAGCAGGCCTTCATAAAGTTGCGCCGTCTCCAGCGACGCCGCCGCCTGGGCCGCGATGAATTCGAGCACGGCAGCCTGTTCTTCCGAGAAGGCACGACTCGAGACGTCGTTTTCCAGGTACAGAAGTCCAACAAGGGCGCCCTTGCGGTTCAATGGCAGGCATAGGGCGGATCGCGGCTGCCCACGTACGGCAGGCCCGCCGCCGTCCTGGCCACCGGCGATTTCACGTACGCCGCTCGTGAATACGCGTGCGGTAAGGCGGGCTTCGAACGCAGTCGCCTTCTCCTGGTCGCCGGGCACCACGCGAACCTCGCCGTCGCGAAGTCCCGCGGAGGCGGCCCGGCCAAGCGTTCCTTCGCGAAGGAGATACAGCGTAGCCCGGGTCGCGCCGGCAGACTCCACGGTCAGCCGCATCAGCGTCGACATCAGGTTGGTGGGATCGACCTCCGCGGTGATAGCCTGGAGTGCCTCGAGCAGCGCTCCGAGGTCGAGCTGCTCGAGCGTCAGCGAAGGCGAGAGCCGCGGTTCCTCGAACACCGCCAGCGAAGGATGGGCCTCCGCGAGCGCCCTCGCCTTGCCGAGCGCCCCCCAGTCACGATAGCGGCGGCAGGCCAGCGCAAAATAGGCATCGGCGGGACCGCGTGCACCGGAGGCATGCTTTGCTCGCCCCGCGCGTTCGGCGGCGATCGCCTCGATCTGGACGAAGCCGTTGTCGGCAGCCGCCTGAATGCTCTGGTCGAAAAATTCCTGGGCTGGACCATAGTCGCGGGCGGCGAAGCTGCGGGCGCCCTCGAGCAGGAGCCGCCTGCAGTGGAAATTCTCGGGTGCGTAGACTTTCCACCGGCGCATATTGTCGATCGCGGTCTCCAGCCTCAAGGCGAGATCGGCCGTTTTCCGCGGGTCCAGCGCCAGGGCGTCCGCTGCGGCCAGGCCCGAGTACAGCTGGTATTCCGCCAAGTCGAAGAAAGACGCACATGTCCATTGCAGTGCTTCCGCCTCGCGCGAGCAGGCAAGCGCCTCCTCGAGCCGCCCCGCCTGGAGCCGGGCCTCGAGCTTGAAGGTGAGATAGCGGAACGTAGCCATGCCGAGCCCGGGCCAGGCCCGCAGCATTGCTTCGTATTCTGCTTCGCTGAACTCGCCGTCGTCGAGGGTGCCGAAGACGCTCGCGCCACCCTGCAGCGCCCGGGCCCGCGCGACCTGCACCTGAAATGTCGACGCGTGGGCGATCCCCGCATTGTGGGCGAAGACGACCGCCGATTTCGCCTCGCGCTCCACCGACGGCAGCGGGTCCGCGCTCACATAACGCAGTGTCTGCATATGGTCCCGGCTATAGGCCGCGAATATCATGTCCCCGGCTTCGAGCGCTGCGCTCAGGCCCTGCTCCACATAGCGGATACCGTTGCGCACATGCTCGTTCCAGGGGAGCACCAGCGCTCCGAAGCACTGCATGGCTCTCGCCTTCAGTCCGGCGAGTTCCGGCCTCTTGATGAGCTCCATGGCTGTCCTGCCAAAGCGATTGCCGAGCTCGAAGTCGCCGAACCGGAAGCCCACCACCATGTTCATCGTCGTGAACACATAGGTGCCAGTCGGGTTGTTCCCGCTTTCGATCGTGATGTTGCTGATGCGCAGGATGATCATCGCGAACAGGTTGCGATCGTTGGAAAGGGATGCGGGTATCAGCTCCGACAGAAGATTGGCCTGGAACAGGAGGGCTTCGTCGGAGAGGATCTCGCGCGTCACAAGCGTCTCGAGCGGATGGGCGTCGATCGCCCGCAGGAGCCGGCGATACTCCGCCTCCACTTCCGCGTCGCCGGGTGCGCGCGCGAAGCGCACCCCCTCGGTCGCAAGATGCCCCAGGCTGACATCGATCGCTTCGGAATAGCGATCGGTCGCGATCAGGCCGAAGACTTTGAGGTGTATGGCGATACGTCGCTCCTCCAGCGACAGGTCGCGCCCGAGCAGATCCTCGAGGCGCTCGAACGCCTGCGACACGCTTCCCGAGAGCATCAGCGCGCGTGCCATCGCAGTCGCGATCGCCACCGACAGCCGCGGATCGGCGGCCCAGCGATCGTCGCCCAGCATCGCCTCCGCGGCCTCCAGCAAGTCCACTGCCACCTGGAAGGCAAGCGATGCCTGGGCATGGCGTGCGCCCTCGACAAAGCGCCGGGCCAAGCCCTCGCGATCCATGGGCGCGACATGTTCGTATCCGCGCGCGACCTGGCTGAGCGCTGCCAGGAACAGGTCGTCCACCGTTTCCGGACCGACGGCCGCCAGAAGCGCTTCCCCGATCTCCTTGTGCAGTCGGCGGCGATCCTGCTCGCCTATCAAGCGCAGCGCGGCCTCATGGACCTTGTCATGGGCGAACTCGAGGTTCCCGCCGCGCCACCCGATCAAACCTGCCTCGATTGCCGGCGCGAACCCGGCACGCGCTCCCGCAGGCCAGAGCACCTGCGCGGAAGAGGCATCGATCGCCTGCCCGAGGCAGGCGGCCTGGCAAAGGAGAAGCCGGGTGTCCTCGGGAAGGTCGGAGATCTTGCCGATGATCAACGCGACCAGATCGCCCGAAGGACCGGCTTCCCAGACGCGCAGCGCGCCCGCGCCACCTTTTTCCGAGATGGCGGCGAGCAGCTGCACGGCGTGCAGCGGGTTGCCGCCCGATTGGGAATGCACCCGATCCGAGATCGACGCGACCATGCTGCCGAGCAGCTCCCGGGCCACGTCCTGCACGCCGGCCGCACTCAGGGGCGGGAGAGGGAGGCCAGCGAATGCCGAGATCGTCCGGCCCTGCTCCAGCAATTCGACGATATCGGGACGAGCAGTGGCTTCCTCGTCGCGATAAGCGAGGATCAGGAGCAGGTTCGGAACCCCGCCTGAGGCGATCAACGTCCGAAAGAGCCGAACGAACGCCGGCCCTGCCCATTGGATATCGTCGATGAACAGGACGAGCGGGCCAATGTCTGCAAGATACTCGACCAGCCGCAGCACGGAGCGGTGCAGACGGAGCTCGGGCGCAGCCCCGGGCTCGGCGGGTTGGGGAACCTCCCCCACCACTACCCGGAGCTCCGGGAAGATATTCGCCAGCGCGCTTAGATCTGGCCCAAGCATTGCGCGGATGCGCTCAGCCGGCCGCGCCTCGTTTTGGCGCTTGTCCGCAAGCGCGCGAAGAGGTTCGGCCAGAGCTGTAGCGAGAGGAGCATAGGGCCGCTCGCTGCCCAGCTGCGAGAACTTGCCTTCCCCGAATGTGGCGCCGGCGGCAGTGATCCCGTCGCGCACGCTGCGGACGAGCACGGTCTTGCCGGCGCCTGGCGCCCCGCTGATCGTCGCGAGTGCGAACTGTCCGTTCTCGATCAGCGCTGAGGATCGCTCCAGCAGCTGCGCTTGCGCCCAATCGCGCTCGCGCAATGCCACCTGCCGCCATCCGGCGCCTTCCGGAGACGAGGACGATTGCACGCGAGGGAGGGCTCCCGTGGCCCGGGCGAGCGCATCCCGCAGGTCTGCAGCGGACTGGAAGCGGTCTTCAGGGTCCTTCGCCAGGAGGCGCATTACGATGTCGGAGACCGCGATAGGAACATGCGGACTCACCGCCGATGGTGCCGGTGCCGTCACTGCCGAGTGCGCATGGGCCCATTCGAGGGCGTCGCGCGCCTCGAAGGGCTTCCTGGCGGTCAGCATCTCGTAGAAGATCACGCCGAGGGAGTAGAGGTCCGAGCGCGCGTCCGATGCGTATGGCCTGCGGACCTGCTCGGGAGAGACAAAGGCGAGATCTTCCCCGGAAAGGTCGAAGCCCTCACCGGGATCCTGTGCCGGGTTGCGTTGCACGCGACCCAGGGCGATGATTCTGAAGCTTTGATCGGCACGGCGCACCAGGGTCCAGGGACGAAGCAACCGGTGCACCACGCCACTCATGTGCATCTGTGCGACCACCTCGGCGATAGCGCTGGCGAGGTTGAGGAAATAGCCCGGTTCCATTGGACGGCCGATAAGGGCGTCCAGCCTGGTATTGGGGAAATCGGCATAGACGATCGAGCGACGTCCATCGAACTGGGTGAGGCCCAGCGGCCGCTCCGACCAGCCATGGGCATCCAGCGTCGCCATCTCGTAGGAGCGCGTCACAAGCGCGTGGTTCTCGACCGCATCGCGGCCGCCCTCATCGAGCAGGAACATCGGGGGATCGCTCTCGGAAACCGCCCGGCGGATCGTCGCCGCGCCGAAACGAGCCTCAGTGAGGTTATAGCCGCTTAGATTGATCATGTTTCGCTTTTACGGACTGGGCCCGGCCGTAGCGTTCGGACCTGATGAAGGAGAGCGCAATTGCACGATGGTTTAGGCGCGCTGGAGACCGGTTCCGCCTTTCCGGGCTGTGTCGACCCGTCCCCAATGCGCCGAAACGCACCGAAATCCGCCGCTGCGCTCTCCTGTCGCTTGGCGGCGGGCATGCTCTCACGGATGATACGCCAGTACAACTGCGCAACGACGGCACCGCGACTAACACCGTCCTGACCGATGGTGGAGACATGACATGTGGTTCGACGAGCGTCTGATCAGCGGGGTCGGGATTTTCGCCAGCGCCGTGGAAGGCGGAAGTTTCGTCGCCGCCTCGGAGATCGTCGGCCTGACCACTTCGGGCGTCAGTCGCGCCGTGGCGAGACTGGAAGAGCGTCTCGGCGTGAAGCTTTTCCACCGCACCGCCAGAGGCATCGTCCCGACATCGCAAGGACTGCGCTTCTACGAGCAGACGCTCCCCTTGCTGCACAGACTGGCCAGATCCGCCGACGAGCTTCGGGGTGCGGAGACGGACGCAAGCGGCCTCCTCACGATCCGAGCCGACGCCGCTGCAAGCCTGTTTCTCGCCCGCGTCGCCCCCCGGTTCATGGCGGCGCACCCGCAAATCGACCTTCGTATCGAGGAGGATATGGGCACGGCGAGCCCGGGGGCGTTTGACATACGCCTGTATATCGGAACCGAAACGCGGTCGCAGGCGACGGCGATCCTGGACAGCGAAGTGGTCGCCTGTGCAAGCCCGATCTATCTCTCGCGCCGCGGCGCGCCGTCCTCGCCGTCGGAGCTCGCCAGGAACGGCCATAGCTGCGTCGACCAGAACCTGCAGGGCAGCCGCGGTTTGACCTGGCACTTCTGCCGGTCGGGTCTCCCTTATGTCGTGCAGACACCCAACCGGATGAGCTTCAGCTCGATCCCGACCTTGATGCATGCGATGCTTGCCGGTACCGGAATCGGATGTCTGCCGCGGTTGCTGGTAGACGAGGAATTGCACGCCGGCCGGCTTGTGCAGATACTGCCGGAATGGAGCCTGGGGACGCACTCGTTGTTCGCCTGCCCTCCCGCGGGACAGGCCGGCAATGGGCGTACCGCCGCCCTCATTGCCTTTCTGGGCGACCAGGAACGGCTGCTGGATGAAGAGCTCCTCGGCGGCGAGCCTATGGGAGAACGGCGCCTTACGCTGGCGGCCACCCTGGCTGCGTGACGGCGCAGGGCCGGCCTGCCGGATCGAACGAGACGGTCCAGTTCGCAATGCGACGGTGTCCGCCGCCCCCGGCCGGACGAGGCGAACTGGCACCCAGCGGGGCTGCCCCCCACAAAGCCCCGCCCCGCCGAGAGACGCCCCCTCTCTCGGCGGGCCCGGGGGCAGGCACCCGCCGGCTTGCGCACCCGTGCAGGCGCCCCGCACATCGCCGGACGGCCGGCCATGGTCCGAGGAGCCTGCGACCGCATCATGCGGCGATCCTGCCCATCGCGCCGCGCTGGAAGGCGAGGATCGTCTGCTCGAGCTCGGCTGCGGTGTTCATGACAAAGGGACCGTAGCGCAGGATTGGGGCATCCAGCGCCTCGCCGCCGACGATCAGAATCTCACTCCCCGCCGGCGCGGCGACGCGCAGCGTGTTCCCCTGCCCCAGCACGGCGAGCTCACCCGCGGCAATCTGCTCCTCGCCTGCCCCCAGCCGCGCGCTGCCCAGCATCGCATAGGCGGCCAGTTCGGGAACGCCCTGCAGGTCGAGGTCGAACGCGGCCGCCTCGTCGAAGCTGACGTGGAGGACATGCGCGCGGCCGAAAGTCTCCAGCGGCCCGACCAGGCCGGCAGCCGCCCCCGCGATGAGCCGAAGCCGGACACCGGGCACCGGCGAGATCACGGGGATCTCTCTGGCGACGATGTGCCTGTATTCCGGCGTTGCCGCCTTGCTGCCCTTGGGCAGGTTCAGCCAGAGCTGGACGCCGTGGGTGCGATCGCCGGGCTTCATCTGGCTGACATCGGGCTGCTCATCATGAACGATCCCGCTGCCCGCGCGCATCCACTGCACGTCACCTGGCGCCATGGTGCTCGCATTGCCCAGGCTGTCCTTGTGGCGCATCCGCCCTTCGAGAAGCAGGGTCATCGTCTCGATGCCGGCATGGGGATGCGCCGACGCTCCCTTCTCCTCGCCAGGCTTCCAGGCGATCGGCCCGAAATGATCGAGGAAGATGAACGGGCCGACGCTCTCGAGCCCGTTCGCGGGAATTGCCCTCAGAACTTCGATGCCATCGCCTTCCAGCGTCCGGAAGGCGCTGGCACGGCGCTCCAATTCACGTGTTTGCATGTCGAATCTCCTGTTTTCGGGAATGTCGGAGCGCGGCTCGGCGGGGAAAACCCACAAAGGATCGAACATGGCGATCGATGGAATCGACAAGTCTCTTACCGAATTTGTCGAACGAACTGATCCAATCTTTTCGGCTGTTGCAGCAAGTGGCGATCAACCAAATCAGTGCTGCCACGGCGGGACTGTCCCGTCGGAACGAACAGGAGCACATCATGTCCACTGCACAGACCGCATTTCACTCGAACGGCGTCGCGCCGAGCCAGGCAGGTGCCGTCGCCTGCGCCGTTCCTCTTGCGGGTCGGGTCCTCCTCGCCGCGATCTTTCTGCTGTCCGGACTTTCGAAGGTATCGGCGCCAGCCATGACGATCGGCTTCATCCAGTCGGTCGGCCTGCCTTTCCCGACGCTGGCGTTCGGGACCGCGGTGCTCGTCGAGCTCGTCGGGGGTGCCGCGCTGGTGCTGGGATACCGCACGCGGCTCGTCGCCGGGATCCTCGCCATATTCTCGCTCGCCACCGCGATCAGTTTCCACGCAAACCTCGCCGACCAGAACCAGTTCATTCACTTCTTCAAGAACATCGCGATGGCCGGCGGCCTGCTGCAGGTGGTGAGCTTCGGGGCCGGTCGTCTGAGCCTCGATGCCAAGCTGCGCTGACCGTAACTCCCCCGGGGGGCCGCTGCCCTCCGGGCTCCAACCTGCGGAGCCCGACCATGGCCTATCTCGATCTGACCGCCGAGCGCCGCGATACACGGCTCGCCGGCACGGTTTTTTCACCGCCGTTCACCGAGCTGGAACAGGAGGTCATCCTTCTGTCCAGATCCGACGCCCTGAACACCGTATTGCCGGCTTCGCGCCCCGTTCGCTGGATCCGGGCGATCACCGGCGCTCGGGTCGCACCACCGCTAGCCGACAGGCGTCTGGAAACGCTGCGCCGCTTTGCGGTCCTCGCACGCGCGGGACGCGGCGCGCTGCTCGAAGCCGCACGTTCCGAAGCACGGCAGGCCGGCTTTTCGATTGGCAGCTCGCGGGCGTTCGCCAGGCCGTCGGCGGGGTGGCGTGAAGAAGCGCCCGCGCAAGCTCCAGTCGCGCAGCGCCACAGGCGCTGCAACTGGCTGTGATAGTGGTCGTGGTCGCCTAGTGCGCCGCAACCGGCTTCCAACAGCTATGCGTCGCGACGAACGACACGCTGGTTTCCACCGCCCTGCTGCTGCTGGCCTTTGTCCCCGTCCTCGGCGCATTGCCTGGAAGCCGGCCAGCCGGGCGCTCCTGAGAGCCTTGCCGCCATAGTATATCCCCAGTGACTATTCGGCGCTCCTCGCGGCCATGCACCTGCACTAACCGGACGTACCCGCGCGCCAACCGATGAGGAGATGACCATGGCGACGATACAGTCCTCGACCGACCCTGCCCGCGCAATCGCCGCGAGGGATATTTTGCCCTTTGTCGGCAGGCTGCTGATGGCGGTCCTGTTCCTCGTCTCCGGCACGGGCAAGCTGTCAGCCCCCGATGCCACCATCGCGTTCATCGCCTCGGTCGGCCTGCCCTTTCCTACCCTCGGGCTGCTTATCGCCCTGGCGGTGGAGCTGGGATGCGCCACCGCCCTGGTGCTTGGCTATCGCACGCGGATCATGGCGGGCGTGCTGGCGGCCTTTTGCTTCGCCACGGCGGTGTTCTTCCATATGCATTTCGGCGACCAGAACCAGTTCATCCACTTCTTCAAGAACGTGACGATGGCGGGCGGCTTCCTGCAGATCGTGGCCTTCGGAGCGGGCAAGCTGAGCATCGACGCTCGCCGCCCTTGAGCGCCCCAAGGCTCGCGACGCCTCCCCCATAGATCGAAGGAGAAAAACCATGCACGACATCGAAGCGAACAAGGCGCTCGTCCGGCGCTATTTCGACATGTTCAACTCAGGTGATCTCGCCGCGCTTCCGGACATCGTCTCGCAGGATTACGGCGACAAGCTCGAGGGACAGGCAAGCGGGATCGAGGTGATCCGCAGCTACCTGCTGGGCCTCAAAGCGAGCTTCCCCGACTTCACCTGGACGATCGAGCAGATCGTCGCCGAAGGGGACCGCGTGGCGGTGATGAACCGGGTGAGCGGAACCCATCTGCACGACTTTGGCGGCATGGCGGCGACCGGCAATCGGGTGGATTTCGCCGCGTTCCAGATCTACCGCATCGAAGCGGGCAGGCTGGCGGAGCATTGGGAAGTCGCCGATTTCGCGAAGTTCCAGGAGCAGCTCGGAGCGTCGCCCCAGGCAACCGCGTTCAAGGCTTTCCAGGCGGAATTGCCGGGCGGCAAAAGCGGCGCCGCCGCCTAGTTGCGGCTTCCCGGCCTTCCGGAAGGTCAGGAGAGGCGGTTCGTCGAACCGTCCCCTGCCCGCTACGGAACGAGGCTCTGACAGCCCTTGCCGGCGGCATCCTCGAATGGGTCGTAGCCGACCTTACAGGCGAAGCTGCCAGGATTCGGCATCTGCCCCGCATGTCCCGACAGGCGAAGGCCCGGCGCAGCCCCCCCAAAGGGGTCGCCGGGCTTTTCATCGGTACCGGCGCCGACATTGCCGGACCGCCACGCGCAACATGCCGTACGGGTGATACCGCCGCTATTATATGAGAAGGCAAATTTGCCCAATTGCATGGGCCTAGAAGCGAAAGCTGATGGTCGAAGCGCTCATCAAGGTCGTTCTTGCGGGCCCGGTCGCTTTGATGAACGCCCCGGGCGCGAAGGCGCTCACCGATGCCGACAGGTTCAATTCCGGTGTCATCTGCCAGGACGCCGCCATCTCGAACTCGTGCCCGATGAAGCGGTCGCCGCCGATGCCGCCCCTGCGCACCACATCGCCCGAGATGGTGTAGATCCCGTCATGCGCGCTCTGGCGCCAGAACGCCGAGGCGCCCAGTGTCAGCGTCAACCCCCTCCCCGCATCGAACGCGGCGGAGTGATGGAGGTGGATGAAGTTTCGCGGACCGATCGGCGAGAGCGCCCCGAAATATTTCCCCCTGGGGAAGAGCGGATTAAATGTCTGGAGCTGCTTTGCACCGGGGTTCCGGTCCCCCGACGCGAAGTCGAGCAGCATGCTCACATCGGGCCGCAAGGGAAGTGAACGGAAGCGCCGGCCGAGTTCGATGCCGATTCCCCAGGCCTTCACCGGAGCGTCGCCGAACGACCCGGTTTGCAGCACGCCCTCGACGTTCCAGTGCATCGCCCCGACTTGTCCGAAGCTGCGCGCCCCGAAGCTATGGATCAGTTCGCGGGCGGCACCCTGTCCGAACACCGCTCGCCGGTCCCGGAAGCCGATATAATAGAGGTCCGTGCCGATCTTTCGGGAAGGCGACGACCAGAAGGTTCCGTAGGCGCCCCAGAGCACACGCCGGCCGGACGTCCGATCGTCAAAGTCGTTCGGGCCGGTGTCGACCGGCCTGAGCTGGAACGCGACGATCCTCATCCGCGGCGCGTCGAGCCTGGCCTTGATGCCGTCAAACGCCATCGGAACGTTCGGCCCATAACGGGTGTCGATGAGACGCCCGGCGCCGAAGCTGACCAGCTGTCGACCGGCGGACAGGCTGAGCGAAACGTCCTCGGTGACCCCGAGTTCGAGCTCACCAAAGGCCTGGAGGAAATCGACGCCGGTCCGGTCGATCGGACTCGGAGGGGCCGAGCGTCCGAGCACATGGGCGGCAATCGGTTGCGCGAACAGCCGTATCCCGCCCAGATGCAGGTCCGCATAGGGCATGACGCGGGTCCAGACATATCCCGTGTCAGGTGCAGCCCCCCAGGCGGGGGCCCTGAAGCCCTCGTACCGGGTCCGCACTTCGATGCCGCTGCTGAGGTAAACCGAACCGGACGCGTTGAGGGGGATGTATTTGAACCCCTCCGTCCAGCGACCGGACCGCCTTTGCGCATCGGCAAGGAAGGACCAGTCCTCGTCATATCGTTCGACAGTGAGCGCGGGTGGCGCGGCATCGTGCGCGGGTACCGGCACGGGCGCCGCCATCGGCACGCAGGCCGTCGCCACGGTCGTGTCGCGTGACGCAACGAGGGCGGCCCCATCGCGGGCAAGGTCCGGACATGGAGCTGGAAAAAAAGGCAAATCACCGGGTCCTGCTATGGCCGGCTTTCCTTCCACCACTGGACCGCGAAATCATATTGTACCGAGGCGTATGTGGCGGCCCGCGCGCCACCGGGGACGAGTGCCTGGTCCCGCTTGCACCCGGGCAGGAATAACCGTCAGCCGGCACCCGTTTCGAATGGGCGATGATGCTGATGACGACACCGGTTCCGGGAGCGGCGCTTGCGGCTCATCCCGTGGCGGAGATCGCGGCAAGTTCCTCGAGATCGAGATCGTGTTCGAGATCATGAAGGGTATCGTCATCGATCTGTCCCTGTCGGTGCAGCCGGACCAGCTCCGCCCGTCCGGCGGCGACGGCGGCGAGCACCACGTCGAAATGCTCGGCGATCCTTCGGGATCTTTCCTGCGTGTCATCCTCGAACGCCGAGGACGCGCTCGCCCGATTACGATAGCGCTCGAGCAACTGGGGATGCACCAGCTCCCCTGCCGGATCATAGGCCAGCTTCTCGACCGTGGCGGATTGGGCGCGGAACATGGCCGTCTCGGCCGCGTGCAGGTTCAACGGCGCAGCGGTGCCGGTTTCCTCGCCGGGTGCGGCAAGCCGGATGACGGCTCCCAAAGTAGTGCCTTGCAGCAACACGGTGACGAAAATGACGGCAAAAGCCGTCACCAACATGAGGTCCCGGCCCGGCATGGCATCGGGCAGCGAAAGCGCGACCGCCAATGTCACTACGCCGCGCATTCCGGCCCAGCTCATCACCAGCGCGGCTCGAGGACCGAGCGGACGCAGGCGCCGCCATCCGGATCGCTTGAGCACCGTCACGAGCGCATCGCCGCCGAACAGCCACACGAAGCGCGAAACCAGCACCGCGGCGACGATCAGGATGACGGGGCCGGCCATAGTCTCGGCGACGGTCATCGCGCCTCCGACCCGGTCGAGGACGCCGCGCAAGGAGAAGCCGATCAGCATGAACACCGCCGCCTCGAGGAGAAAGGTCATGACCTTCCAGAAGGCGACGGCACGGATGCGCACGCTCGCGGTGAACACCACATGCTGGTACCATCCGCATGTCAGTCCGGCGGTGACGGTCGCGATGACCCCGGAGACGTGAAGCAGTTCCCCGGCGATATAGGCGAGCCAGCAGACGAGCGCCGAACTCGCGATCATGAGGTAATCGTCGCCGAGCGAACGCAGCAACAGCACCCAGAGGCCGCCGATCGCGCCGCCCACCGCCAGTCCGCCGGCGACGAGGACCAGGAAGCTCCCGGTCGCCTCGACCAAGCTGAAGGAGCCTGTCAGCGCTGCCGCGACGGCAAAGCGGAATAGCACCAGGCCGGCTGCGTCGTTCAGCAGGCTCTCCCCTTCCAGCAAGGTGCTCAACCGGCGCGGCAGGCGCACCCGCTGCAGCACCGCGCGCGCGGACACGGCATCGGGCGGGGACAGAATCGCGCCGAGCGCGACGCATGCGGCCCAGGGCAAGGCGGGGAGAAGCAGCTTTGCGACGCAAGCGACCACCAGCGCGGTGAAGAGAACGGCTCCGACCGCGAGCGAAAGGATGCCCGCAAGGTTGCGACGGAACGGCCCAAGGGCCGTGAACCATGCGCCGTCCATCAGCAGCGGCGGCAGGAACAGCACGAGCACCAGCTCGGGATCCAGCGCCACCGAGGGCAAGCCGGGAAGGAAGGCCAGCGCGCCTCCCCCAACGAGCAGGGCGGCGGCCGGCGGGAGCATCAGGCGACGCGCGAGAAAATGAAGGGCGAGGATGGCGACGAACATGCCGACGACCAGCTCGAAAATCTCCACCGGATGCATCGCGAACCCTTCCTCGTGCAGGATCGTGTCGTGAAGGCGAGATGGTAATCCGCCCTCACCCGGCGTGGATAGTATCCGGAAAGGTACCCTTGCGAAGCCGGTTGCCCCCGGGAATTCAACGAGGACTCCAAGCCGGACGTTCGAGCATCGTCAACTTCGCCCCGCCGTACCTTGCCTGATCGAATGCCGCGAAGCCGAGCTTGCCCGCAAGTCTCAACGAGCCGGTATTGTCCGGATCGATGATGCAGACGGTCCTTGTCGCGGCCGGATGTCGCGTCGAACCATTCGAGGACGGCCGGCATCGCCTCGGCGGCGAACCCTTTGCCGTGCGCCTCGCCCTCGAACAGCCAGGCGGCCTCGGGCTGCCCGTCAAATCCGGCACCGAGGCCGCGATGGAAATCGGCCAGGCCGACTTTGCCGATGAGCCGCCCGTCGGAGCGGCGGCGAACGGCGAACATCCCGTAGCCCAATGCGCGCCAATGCCCGATGTGCCTGAGAAGGCGATGCCAGGCTTCCTCGCCGTCGGCGGACAACCCGCGGATGTACCGGGTCACCGCCTGGTCCCGGTAAAGCCCGCACAGGTCTCGATAGTCGTCGAGGAGGTGCGGCCTGATGGTCAGCCGGGCCGTGTCCAGCATCTGCGCTCCCTCGGTTTAGGTCAGCTCCCGCGCGAGAGCGCGAGCCGGGGCTTCACGGAATCAGCACCGGAACACCGTCGCGCGTCCGCGCGGCAATGTCCTCATGGGCCCGGACGGCTTCATCGAGCCGATAGCGGTGGATCCGCGGCGTGCCGAGATAGCCACTGCGCAGCGCCTCGAATACCTCGGCACTCGCGGTGGCGAGCAAGGGGCCTCGCACCAGCTGCGCGGTGCTGCCGCGCTTCAGCTCGATCACGCGGCGCTTCAGCAGCTCCTCGGCGCCTTCGGGCGCGCCCGATGCGGCGCCAATGGAGACGATCGCTCCACCGTCCCGCACCGCCGCAACCGACGCGGCGAAGGTTGCCCGTCCAACGAACTCATAGACCACATCCGCCCCCTCCGGGGCCAGGCGCCGCAAGGCGCCGCCAAGGTCGGGATCGTGCGAATCGACACCGATAACGCCGGATCCCTTGAGCACATCCAGCTTGTCCCCAGAGCCCGTACCGATGACCTTTGCCCCGAGGGCGGCCGCCCAGCGCGCGGTCAGGGAACCCACCCCGCCCGTCGCGCCCTGAACGACGATCGTCTGTCCCAGACCTGCGACATGCAACCGGCGCACGGCCATCCACGCGGTCAGGCCTTTCGTCATGATCGCCGCAGCAGTCTCGAAGGCGACGTCGTCGGGCAACCGGATGAGGACGTCGGCGGAGACGGTGCGCATCTCGGCATAGCTGCCCGGAGCAAAGAAATAGCCGACCCGGTCGCCGACGGAAAAACCGGGGACGCCCTCGCCGACCGCCGTGACGACGCCCGCGGCCTCGACTCCCGCGATCGCCGGAAGCGGACCGCTGAAACTGCCGTCGCGAAACGCGGTGTCGATGAAGTTGACGCCGATGGCATGCTGCCGCAGCTGCACCTCGCCGGGTCCCGGCGCTCCGACCACTTCATCCTCGACGACCATCACGGAGGGTCCGCCGACCTCGAGGAATCGAACGACCTTGCTCATCGCCCACCCGCCTGCGGCCGGGCGCCGAGCTGCTCCATGAGGGAATAGAGATTGGCGACTCCCCAATGCTCGGTGATCTTGCCATCGACCACGCGCATCGCATCGACCGTCTCGAAATGAATTTCCTTCCCCGTCGCGGGAACGCCGAGGAACTCGCCGCGATGGGTGCCGTGGTACACCTTGTACGTGGTCACGAGGTTGCCGTCCGTCGCCTGCCAATGGATCTCCGGGCGAAAGTCGGGAAATGCCTCCCGCAGACGGTGATAAAGGGCCCGGGCGCCCGCCTTGTCCGGCGTTCCGCCGGGCTGCGGGGTGTGGTCCACAAAGTCGTCCGAGAAGAGTTCCTCGAAGAGCGCGAAATTGCCGCCCCCCTGGACCTCTTCGGTGTTGCGGCGGACGACCGCCTTTGCTGCTTCACTGATATCGTTCATGTCATTGCTCCTCTTGTTCAAGGCTCGAAACCACCGATCGTCATGCCGCCATCGACCACCAGCATTTGGCCGATCACATAGCTGGCAGCGTCGGACGCCAGCCAAAGCGCCGTCGCCGCTATCTCGCCGGGTCCGGCGCTGCGCTTCGCGGGGATCGCGGTCCGGGCGAGTTCGGCAAAGCGGGGATTTTGCCGGCTGTTGGCCGCGACCATCGGCGTCTCGGTCCAGCCCGGCGCGATGGCATTGACGCGGATGCCGCGCGCGGCGTTCTCCATCGCCGCGACGCGGGTCAGGCCCTGGACACCATGCTTCGATGCCGCATAGGCGCTCATGCCGCCGGGGCCGGTCAAAGCCGCCACCGAGGCGGTATTGATGATGGCGCCTCCGCCGCTTTGCAGCATCGCGGGGATCTGGAACTTCATGCCGAGGAAAACGCTGCGGAGGTTCACCGCCAGCACGCGGTCGAAATCGTCGACCGGATAGTCTTCGATCCGATGCGCCCCGCCGGTGATGCCCGCATTGTTGAACGCGACGTCCAGCCGGCCCTCGGACCGCAGCACCTCCGCCACCAACGCCTCGACATCGTTCGGGAGCGAGACATCAAGCGTCGAGACGTTGAGGCGAAGTCCTTGCGCGGATGCCTGGCGGCGTGTTTCCGCCAGGCCCTCGGCGTCGCGGTCCCCGCCGAACACCCGGGCACCGGCTCTGGCGAAGGCCAGTGCCGACTCCCGGCCGATCCCCGACGCCGCTCCGGTCACGATCACGACCTTGTCCTGCAAGCCGTACATCGCCCATGCTCCTCTTTCGTCGATCAGCCGAAGAGTTTCGCCGCGGTGCGGGCGACGAGCTCGCCCTGATGCCGGGCGCCTTCGAGCTCGATTTCGGAAGGCTGGCGCGACCCGTCTCCGCCGGCGATCGTAGTCGACCCATAGGGCGCCCCGCCGACGATCGCCTCGACCGTCATCTGCCCGGAATGGCTATACGGCAGCCCGATGATCGTCATGCCAAAGTGGAGGAGGTTCGTGATGATCGAGAACAGGGTCGTCTCGTTACCGCCATGCTGCGTCGCCGAGGACGTGAAGGCGCCGCCGACCTTGCCGTTCAGCGCGCCGCGTGCCCAGAGTCCGCCGGCGGTGTCCCAGAATGCCGCCATCTGCGAAGACATGCGGCCGAAGCGCGTGCCCGTACCGACGATGATGGCATCGTAGTTTTCGAGGTCGGCGATCGTGGCGATCGGTGCCGCCTGGTCGAGCTTGAAATGCGCGTTTCGCGCAATCTCCTCCGGCACCGTCTCAGGCACGCGCTTGACGTCGGCAGTCGCGCCCGCGGCGCGTGCGCCCTCGGCGATGGCGTGCGCCATCGTCTCGATGTGACCATAAGAAGAATAATAGAGTACCAGGACCTTCGCCATGCCGGCTTCCTTCAGAAATGTGTTTCGATCAGCGAGGCGCTTGTCGCGCACCCGGGATGCGCGCGAAATCCGATAAGTATCGACCGTTTCGTTCGAGCGTTTCGACAAGCGCCCGAAGCTTCAGCCCGCTGCGCCGGCCATCAGCTGGAGTTCCCAGGCCAGTGAGCTCGCGCTCGCGCCGCCATGCTCGAGGATGATCTCGGCGGTCTTTGCCGCCTGCTCGACGCGTGCCCAGTCACGCTGGAGCTCCGACATGAAGACAACCGTTGTCATGGGAACCGCGCCTGCCTGGATCATGCGGGCGATACCCATTTCATGCGATTCCTGGCTGGTGCCGCCGGACGCATCGGTGACGAAATAGACTTCGTATCCGTCACCGAGCGCATGGATCACCGGAAATGCGAGGCAGACCTCGGTCCACAGCGCGGCGAATACGAGCTTCTTGCGCCCGGTCTCGCGCGCCCAGGCCACGCATTTCTCGTCTTCCCAGGTATTGATGAAGGTACGGTCGATCGGCGTCTGCTCGGGGAAGACGTCGGTGAGCGGCTTGAGGATGTTGCCGCCACGATCCTTGATGACGCTGGTGAGCAGCGTCGGAACGCCGAATGCCTTGGCCGTCTTTGCCATTGCCACGACGTTGTTCACCATCAGGGTCACGTCGATATTCTTCACGCCAGCCACCTGGAAGGGCTGGTGGTCGATGAGGATGACGGCGCAATTGTCCGGCGTGATCATCGTCTCGAGGCCGGTCTTCGGGAATTGCTGGTCGCTCATGCTTCACTCCTTGCTGCTGCTGCCGACCACGTGAGCGCGAGGCGCAGCGGGCGGTGTGATCAAGCCTAGGAGCGAGGAAGCGGCGCGCGCGAACGCGCTTTGGTCATGCCGGCGTTGACGCCGCGGCAAGCGGCCGGAGCTGAAAAGGGGGGGGGGGGGGGGAAACCGCGCCCCCCCCCGGGGGGGTGGGGGGGGGGGGG
>NZ_JASATQ010000068.1:0-27803 GCF_038440415.1 Sphingomonas sp. OTU376
GGGGCCCCCCCCCCCCCCCCCCCCCCCCCCCCCCCCCCCCCCCCCCCCCCCCCGCGCCGCCCCCCCCCCCCCCCCCCGGCCCCCCCCCCCCCGCCCCCCCCCCCGGGGAACGGAGGAGCTTCGTCCAATCCATAAATCCTCCCCCGGAGGGGGAGGATTTGATCAGAGCCCCCCATCCTACTCCCCGCTAAACATAAACTAGATCGCGCTCCCTCAGCCCGCTTCCTAAATCGCCCCCCATGCTGCATTCCGGGAACATGACGGAGAACCAGGCTCAAGCGACCGCATCGCTCGCCCCCGCGCGCCTGACGCACCTCCAGCGGCTCGAGGCCGAGAGCATCCACATCCTGCGCGAAGTCGTCGCCGAGGCCGAGCGCCCGGTGATGCTCTATTCGATCGGCAAGGACAGCGCGGTGATGCTGCACCTCGCGCGCAAGGCCTTCTACCCCGCGCCGCCGCCCTTCCCGCTGCTCCATGTCGACACGACCTGGAAGTTCCGCGCGATGTACGATCTGCGCGACAAGGCCGCGCGCGACGCCGGCATGGAGCTGCTCGTCCACAAGAACCCCGAGGCCGAGGCGCTGGGGATCAACCCCTTCGATCATGGCGGCCGCCATACCGACATGTGGAAGACGGAAGGGCTCAAGCAGGCGCTCGACAAATACGGCTTCGACGCGGCCTTTGGCGGCGCCCGGCGCGACGAGGAGAAGAGCCGCGCCAAGGAGCGCGTGTTCAGCTTCCGTACCGCCTCGCATCGCTGGGACCCGAAGAACCAGCGCCCCGAGCTCTGGCATCTCTACAATGCCCGCAAGCAGAAGGGCGAGAGCATCCGCGTCTTCCCGCTCTCCAACTGGACCGAGCTCGACATCTGGCAGTACATCCTTGCCGAGGGGATCGAGATCGTTCCGCTCTATTTCGCCGCCCCCCGTCCGACGGTGGAGCGCGACGGCCTGCTGCTGATGGTCGATGACGAGCGCTTCCGCCTCAACCCCGGCGAACAGCCGGTCACCCGCTCGGTCCGCTTCCGCACCCTCGGCTGCTACCCGCTCACCGGCGCGGTCGAGAGCGAGGCGGATACGCTGGAGGCAGTGATCCAGGAGATGCTGCTGACCACCACCTCGGAACGCCAGGGCCGCGCGATCGACCACGACCAGGCGGCGAGCATGGAGAAGAAGAAGCAGGAGGGGTATTTCTGATGGCCCGCGTCCTTCTTCTTCGTCGCCCTGAACTTGTTTCAGGGTCCAACCCTCCACAAGCGAAGGCATCCGTCGTTGCGCCTTGGATGCTGAAACAAGTTCAGCATGACGGAGTGTGGGCATGACCTCCTACCGCCCCGACGCGCTCATCGCGTCCGACATCTCCGCCTATCTCCAGCTGCACCAGAACAAGTCGCTGCTGCGCTTCATCACCTGCGGCAGCGTCGATGACGGCAAGTCGACGCTGATCGGCCGGCTGCTCTACGATTCGAAGATGATCTTCGAGGATCAACTCGCGTCGCTCGAGGCAGACAGCAAGCGCGTCGGCACCCAGGGCGGCGAGATCGACTTCGCGCTGCTGGTCGATGGCCTCGCCGCCGAGCGCGAGCAGGGCATCACGATCGATGTCGCCTATCGCTTCTTCGCGACCGAGAAGCGCAAGTTCATCGTCGCCGACACGCCCGGCCACGAGCAGTATACCCGCAACATGGTGACGGGCGCTTCGACCGCCGATCTCGCGGTGATCCTGATCGATGCGCGCAAGGGCGTGCTCACCCAGACGCGGCGCCATTCCTATCTCTGCCATCTGCTGGGCATCCGCCACATCGTGCTGGCGGTGAACAAGATGGACCTGATCGGCTACGACCAGTCCGCCTATGACGCGATCGTCGAGGACTATCGCGCCTTCGCCGAGAGCATCGGCATCACCAGCTTCACGCCGATCCCGATCTCGGGGTTCAAGGGCGACAACATCACCGGCTCCAGCCCGAACACGATCTGGTACACCGGCCTGTCGCTGCTCCAGCATCTCGAGGGCGTCGAGATCGACGCGGACGCCGATGCCGCGCGCCCCTTCCGCCTGCCGGTGCAGTGGGTGAACCGGCCGAACCTCGATTTCCGCGGCTTTGCGGGGATGATCGCGGCGGGCACGGTGCGGCCGGGCGACAAGGTGCGGATCCTGCCCTCGGGGCAGGTGACCGAGGTGGCGCGGATCGTCGCTTTTGGTGGCGATCGGGAGCAGGCGGTTGCGGGCGAGAGCGTCACGCTTACATTGGCGGACGAGGTCGATTGCTCGCGCGGCAACGTGATCGCGGCGGCGGATGCGCCGCCCCAGGTCGCGGATCAGTTCCAGGCGACGATCGTGTGGATGGACCAGGCGGAGCTGCTGCCGGGGCGGGCCTATTGGCTCAAGCTCGGCACCCAGACGGTCAGCGCGACCGTCCAGCCGCCGCGCCATGCCGTGTGCGTCAATACGATGGCCGAGCTGAGCGTGAAGACTCTGGGCCTGAACGACATCGGAATTGCCGAGGTTTACACCGACCGCGGAGTGGTTTTCGAATCCTACGCCCAAGGCAAGGACCTTGGTGGATTCATCCTGATCGACAAGGCCACGAATGCGACTGTGGCCGCCGGAATGCTCAATTTCTCGCTGCGGCGAGCCCAGAATGTCCATTGGCAGGCCGTGGAAATCAACCGCGAGGCCCATGCCAAACAGAAGCACCAGGCACCCCGGCTGCTCTGGTTCACGGGCCTTTCCGGCTCGGGCAAGTCGACCATCGCCAATCTGGTCGAGAAGAAGCTGCACGCCATGGGCAAGCACAGCTTCCTCCTCGACGGCGACAATATCCGCCACGGCCTTAACAAGGACCTTGGCTTCACCGATGCGGATCGCATCGAGAATATCCGCCGCGTCGGCGAAGTCGCGAAGCTGATGACCGATGCGGGCCTGATCGTCCTCACCGCGTTCATCTCGCCCTTCCGGGCCGAACGCGAACTGGTCCGCCGCATGCTTCCCGAAGGTGAGTTCTTCGAGATCCATGTCGATACGCCGCTGGAAGTCGCCGAAGCGCGGGACGTGAAGGGCCTCTACAAAAAGGCCCGCGACGGCCAGATCGCCCACTTCACCGGCATCTCCAGCCCCTATGAGGCACCGGAGGCGCCGGAAATCCGGGTGGACACCACGCGCGAGAGCCCCGAGGACGCAGCCGAACGGATCGTGGAGACGATCATGGGCACGTGGAGTCCGGTGATTTGAACGACGCTGAACTGGCCAGGGAAGTCGCCGAGGAGGCCGGCGCGCTGCTGCTGCGCATCCAGAACGAATGCGCCGGCGGAGATCGCGGCGACCGCGAGGCCAATGCGATGATCCTCGCCGCGCTGGCGCTGGCACGGCCCGACGATGCGGTCCTCTCCGAGGAATCAGCGGACGATCCCGCGCGGCTGTCTGCCAGCCGGGTGTGGATCGTGGACCCGCTCGATGGCACGCGCGAATTCGCCGAGCGACGCGGTGACTGGGCAGTGCACATCGCCCTCGCCATCGATGGCGCGCCGGCAGTAGGCGCGGTCGCCCTGCCCCGTCTTGGCTGCACGCTCTCGAGCGATTGCCCGCCCGCCTTGCCCGAAGGTGAGCTGCCGCCCCGCATGCTGGTGAGCCGCACGCGCCCAAGCCAGCTCTGCGCCGGCGTGGGCGAGCGGATCGGAGCGGTGCATATCGGCATGGGCTCGGCCGGTGCCAAGGCAATGGCAGTGGTGCGCGGCGAGGCCGAGATCTATCTCCATTCGGGCGGCCAGCACCAATGGGACAATTGCGCGCCGGTCGCGGTAGCGCTCGCAGCCGGGCTCCACGCTTCGCGGATCGACGGCAGCCCGATCGTCTACAATCAGGCGAGCACAAGCATTCCGGACCTGCTGATCTGCCGCAAGGAATGGGCACCGATCGTGCTTGAGGCAGTGAAGGACTGCGGCGCGGATCTCTGAGATTTCGCCGCTAAGTGTGTCGCGCTGATTCCCAGCGACTCGCGGATTCAACGCGAGTCGCGCGTAGACGCCGATTCCAGGACATGGTAAACGCTCCGTTTGGGAGGGGCGTTTTTTGACTGCCGATATCTGGTTCTTTCTGGCGATCGGATTCAGCTTTGCGGGCTATGCGACCTACCTGATCGGGCTGCGTCGTGAGCTGGTGGAGCCGAACCGTGCGTCATGGCTGATCTGGAGCGCAGCGACCACGCTCGAGGCACTGACCTATGCCGCCGTCAATCCCGGCGCGCCGCAGGGCTGGGTGTTCGCGCTGTCCTCGATCGCCTGCATCCTGGTGACGATCGGCATCTGGCGGCGCTCCTCCTGGGCCCCGCCCTCGCCCACCGAGACCTTCTGCATCGCCGCCAGCCTGAGCGCGTTGCTGCTGTGGCTCGTCTTCCGCGAAGCCTTCTGGGCGCACATGCTGGTAGTGCTCGCGGTGCCGGTAAGCTTCTGGCCGACCTGGGCCAGCGTCTGGACCGATCGTAACCGCGAACGCTCCCCGGCCTGGGGTCTGTGGACCTTCGGTGACCTGGCCACGCTGCTGATCGCCGTACGCGGCGCCGAGCCGAGCGTCGCCGAACTCGCCTATGTGATCGTCGAGTTCCTCTGCCATGCCAGCGTCTGGTTCCTGATCGGCCTGGCGACGATCAACCCGCTGCGCTCCTTCGGCACCCGCCGCGGCGGGCTGCGCTGGCTCGATCGCTACCGGCCTTCAGGCAATCTCTTCAAGGTGGGTGACAACCATCTGGGCAAGGCTGTCTATGCCGCAAGCAGCTTTGCCGAAGGCGACGTGCTGATCGAGTTCACCGGCCGCCGCTTCCGTGCCGACCAGATTCCCAGCCTGATGCGCGGCAGCAACGACCGCTTCGTCCAGGTGACGCCCGACCATTATATGGGCCCGTCCGGCCGGATCGACGACCTGGTCAACCATAGCTGCGATCCCAATGCCGGACTGCGCTTCACCGATCGCGGCGTGTTCCTGGTCGCCGTGCGTGCGATCCAACCGGGCGAGGAGATCGCCTGGGACTATTCGACGACGCTTCGGGAATCGAACTGGCACATGATCTGCCAGTGCCGTTCGGAACAATGCCGCCGGGTGATCGGGAACTTCGACAGCCTCGATCCGGACCGGCAGGAGTGGTTCCGGGCGCGGAACCTGGTCGCACCCTATCTGCGGCGAAAGGATGAGGTGGCGGGTCCCCACCGCGCCGCCGGGCAGCGTTAGGCCGCCATCCCGCTCGGCTGGGCCAGTTGGGCAGTCCCCAGCGTCAGGATCGCCTTGGCGCCCGTGCCCCTGCCGTCGCTGAGCAGGTCGAGCCTGCCTTCCATCGCCAGCATCGAATTCGCGCACCAGTGCAACCCCAGCCCGCCCGACTTGTGCGCGCGGGTGGAGAAACCGCGCTGGAACAGCGTGGGTGCAGTCGATGGATCGAAGCCCTCGCCATCGTCGCGGATATGGATTTCGGTGTTCTCGCCCTTCTGCTGGATCGTCACCGCGATCGAACCGCTGGTCCGCCCCGTCGCCGCGATTGCCTCGGCAGCATTCGCGAATAGGTTGCCGACCACCTGGCTGAGGATCACCCGGTTCGCCATCACCCATTGCGGCTTTGACGGGAAGCTGAAGGCAATCGAGTTCTCGCCCGAATACCGCGCGATCGTGGCGTTCTGGGCGACGATATCGGTGATATCGCAGGCATCGAGCGGTGGACGTTCGTGCGCCGCCTCCTGCTGCTGGCCGATGATCTCCAGCACATGGTGGAGCGCCTCGCGACCGATCGTGATCTGCTCGCGCCGATCGCTGCGTTCCTGCTCCACGCTTTCGATCGCAGCAGCGAGAAAGGCGACCAGCTTCTGCCGGCGCACCGCCGGGATCTCCTCGCCCGCCAGCTCGCCGAGCGCGCGATCGAGCAGTGCGCGGTCCATCGGCGCCCCCGTTCCCAGCCCCTGGCTGAGTACCGTGCTGATCGGGTTCAGTGCGTTGCGGACATTGTGCATCACCGCGACCGCGCTTTCGCTGCGGCCGAGCGAGAAGCTCTGCACCTCGAGCTGCTCGCGCAGGTCCTTGAGCTGCTTGAGCATCGAATTGAAGCTGGTGACGAGACTGCCGATCTCGTCATCGCGCTCCTTGTCGGTGAGCAGCCCGAGCGTGCCCGACGCGCGAACCACGCCCATATGCTGCTCGACCCGCTTGAGCGGCCCGAGCACGAGCCGCGCGATCATCCGGCGCAGCACCAGCAGGACGATCGCCAGCAGGATCGACGACCCGACCACCGCGAGCACCAGCATACGGGTACCCAGCGTAGAGAGGTCACGCGGCACGGTGTAGGTGGCGGTGGCGACCGAGCGGCCATCCGGGCCCGGGACCGGCACGGCGATACGGGTGCGGGTGGTGCCGGGCGTCTTGGTGACTTCGGCTACGGGATTGTCGAGCGCGAGGCTCGCCTTGAGCTGGAGCAGGGTGCTGAGCTGGCTTGCGGTGACGGCGCGCGCCATTAGCACATAGCCGCGCGGACTTCCGCTGCCATCGCTCTTGCGCACCTGCGCGACGCCTATTGCGGCCAGCCTATCGCCCAGCCGCATGAAGAAGCCGGCCGAACTCTGGCCGTGCAGTGCCCCCGAGAAATCGAGCTTGGAGATAGCGGTCGTCAGCTGCGCGCGCATCGCCGGCACATCGGCCTGTTTCTCGAGATCGAGCCAGCGGGCGATGACGATCGAGCGGTCCGGCCGGACATAGGCCATGCCGTTGACGTCGAGATTGACCATGGCGAGCGTCGAGAAGCTCTCTTCCTCGAATGCCCTGGTCGGGTTCGCCATGTAGTCGTAGGACGAGTTCCAGTCGCCATAGTCACGCACGGCGTTCTCGACCTTGGCCGAGACGTCGTGAACCACCGCTTCGGTGCGCGCGACATGCGCATTCACGGCGTCGCGCTCGAGCTGGTTGAAGCTCGGCGTGATGACGGTAGCCAGCATCAACGTAAGCGCGGCGGCGCCGACCACGCCGACGCCGGTGAGGATCAGGACCAGTTTCGCGCCGAGCGAGGCCGGCGCCTTGAGGCGCCCCCGGGTTGGCATCAGCCGTGCGTCCCGTTGCTCAGTTCGGCCTCAGGCTCCTCGATGCCCATATAGCGCTTGTTGGCGAGCACCAGCGCATCCTCGGCATCCATCGGACGGGCGAGATAATAGCCCTGGAGATGGCTGCAGCCGGCCAGGCGGAGCGCCTGGAGCTGCGCTTCAGTCTCCACGCCCTCGGCCACCACTTCCATGCCCAGCGCACGGCCGAGATGGATGATCGAGTGGACGATCGCCGCGCTCTCGCGCTCCCGGCCCATGCCGTCGACGAAGCTGCGATCGATCTTCAGGCAGTCCAGCGCGAAGCGGCGGATATTGTAGAGGCTCGAATAGCCGGTGCCGAAATCGTCGAGCGCGATGCGGAAGCCCATCTGGCGGAGCTTGAACAGCGTCTCGGCGGCACGTTCGACATCGTCGAAGATCGCCGTCTCGGTGATCTCGATCTGGAAGCGGCCGGGCTCGACGCCGGCATTGGCGACGCGCTCCATCACATGCGCCACGAAATTGTGGCGGCGGAACTGGCGCGGCGAGAAGTTCACCGACACATATTGCCCCGGCCAGGTCTTGAGCGTCTCGACGGCACGGTCGATCACCCAGTCGCCCAGTTCGTGGATCAGGTTCGATTCCTCGGCGATCGGGATGAACATGCCCGGCGAGACCATGCCATATTCCGGGCTGCACCAGCGGATCAGCGCCTCGAAGCCCGTGATCTCGAGCTGGTCGCGACCGACGATCGGCTGGAAGACGAGCTTGAGCTCGCCCTTCGCGATAGCCTCGGAAAGCCCGCCTTCGATCTGACGGCGGAATCGGATCGATTCGTCCATCGCCTCGTCGAACAGGCGAACGATACCGCGGCCATTGTGCTTGGCCTCGTTGAGCGCGAGGTCGGCACGGCGCATCACGTCGATCGGATCATGGATCGTGCCGGGCTCGACCACCATAAGGCCGACCGAGGCCCCGCCCTGCACCGAGTGACCGAACACCTTGAAGCTGACCGAAACCGCCTTAAGCAGGCGCTCGGCGACCATCGTCGCCTCGTCCTCGCCGGTCACGGGATAGAGCATCGCGAACTCGTCGCCGCCCAGCCGCGCGACAAAACCTTCTGCCGGCACGTTCGTCTGGAGAATCTCGCAGACCATGCGAATCAGCTCGTCGCCGGCGAGATGGCCGAGCGTATCGTTGACGATCTTGAACCGGTCGAGGTCCATCATCGCCATGGCGAAGCACTGGTCGCCCTTCACCGCCTTGCCGAGCATGTGGAGGAACGAGAGGCGGTTGGGCGCGTCGGTGAGCGAATCATGGTTGGCGATGTGGACGGCGCGGGATTCATTGGCGGCCAGTTCGAGCTTCTGCTCCTCGAGCAGCGCGATGGCGCTGCGCAGCTTGCCGTCGGCTTCCCAGCGATGCGCAAGCGCGGTCGCCGTCTGCATCACCTCTTCCGCCTGGAAGGGCTTGGCGATGTAGAAGATCTTGTCGGCGGGGCCGGCGGCGCGGCTGATGTCGAGCGGGGAGAAGTCGGAATAGCCGGTGACGATCACCAGATTGATGTCGGGATCGAGCGCGCGGATGCGGCGAGCGGTTTCCTTGCCATCGATGCCCGGCGGCATGCGCACGTCGATGAACGCGACGGCGAAACGCTTACCGGTCTCGATCGAGTCCTGGATCGCCTCGACGGCATCCAGGCCCTGGTTGAAATGGGCACAGTCGAAGTCGATCGCGTCATTGGCGGGCTCTGACGGTGCGTCATCCTCGTCGCCGAACAGCTCGGCCGCCATGGCGCTCAGCGCGGTCGCGTTGCCGCCCCGGCGGCTCCCGAACACCTGGCGGTACGACTCGTGCATCGCCGGTTCGTCGTCCACGATCAAAATGCGCACTTGCGAAATCCCCTCGCTCATCCCTGCAAACGAGGTAAGCGGACAGCGTTAAGGAGCGGTAAAATCATTACGCCTCCGAGAGGGAAAGGCGCCGGACAAGGTTAAGGATGACGCGCGGTTTACCCGTCGATCCGGCCACGATAGCAAGGCTGGATAACAGGAGGATGCATGACCGACCCGCTCGCCGCCCGATCGCTGCTGTTTGCACCGGGTGATTCCGAACGCAAGATCACCAAGGCAGGCGCGAGCGAAGCGGATCTGGTGCTGCTCGATCTGGAAGACGCGGTGGCCGAGGCGAACAAGCCCGCCGCCCGCACGCTGGTCGCCCAGCATCTCAAGACAGCCGAGCGCGCCCAGCAGCAATGGGTACGGATCAACCCCCTCGACACCCCGCATGCCCTGCCCGACCTCGCGGCGATCGTGCCCGGTCGCCCCGACGGGATCATGCTTCCCAAGGCCAGTCGCGCCGAAGCGGAACTGCTTCATCACTATCTGACTGCACTGGAGGCCGCGCATGGCCTTCCCCAGGGCGGCATCCGCACGATCGTGGTGGCAACGGAGACCGCGCAGGCGATCTTCGGGCTTGGTGACTATGCCGGCTGCCCGCGCCTCGCCGCGCTCACCTGGGGGGCCGAAGATAGCGCCACGGCGCTGGGCGCGACGCACAACCGCGACGAGGCGGGGGAATATGATTTCCCCTATCAGGTCTTCCGCGCCCTCGCCCTGACCGGTGCGGCAGCGGCAGGCGTAACGCCGATCGAAACGATCCATGGCGATTTCCGTGACCTGCAGGGGCTGGAGAAGGTCGCAACCAAAGCGCGCCGCGCGGGTTTCCGCGGGATGCTCGCGATCCATCCCGATCAGGTGCCGGTGATCAACCGCGCCTTCTCCCCTTCCCCGGCCGAGATCGAGCGCGCCGAGAAGATCGTGGCCGTCTTCGCGGCTAATCCGGCTATGGGTACGATCGGACTGGAGGGCGAGATGCTCGATATGCCGCATCTGAAGCGCGCCAAGGCCGTGCTGGCGATGCGCCGGTGATATGCGTTGATTTGCCGTAGCCTGGCTAGGACATTGCTGATGCAGCTCGACGGGGTACGATGATCGAAGCACCTGCTGAACCATTGCCGGTTGGCGAGGACGAGTTCCGCCTGATCGCGGACAGCGCCCCCGTCGCCGTGTGGGTCACGCGGCTCGATCGCCGTCGCAGCTTCGTCAATCGCGCCTATGTCGCCTTTCTCGGCGTTTCCTATGCGGAAGCATTGGAGTTTGACTGGCGACGGATCATTCACCCCGATGACGCCGCGCGACTGCTCGCGGAATCGGTGGCGGGCGAAGCGAGCCTCCAGACCTTCGAGCTGGAGGGCCGGTATCGCAACGCCGAGGGCGAATGGCGCTGGCTTCACTCGACGTCGCAACCTCGCCGCGACGCCGAGGGGCGTCACATCGGCTTTATCGGCGTCGCGCATGACGTGACCGAGGCCAAGACCGCCGAACTGGCCCTGCGCGAGCGCGAGGCACAGCTCTCCGCCTTCATCAGCCAGACCACCGCCGGCTTTGCCCAGGTCGATCTCGAAGGCCGCTTCACCCTGGTCAATGATCGCTTTTGCGACATCACCGGCTGGAGCCAGGAAGCGCTGATGGGCATGACCATGCAGCAGATCACCCATCCGGACGATCTGGTGCGCAACGTGCCGCTGTTCGAACGTGCGGTGCGGGAGGGCACGCCCTATACTCATGAGAAGCGCTATGTCCGCGAGGACGGCGGCATCGTCTGGGTGAACAATTCGGTCGCGGTGATCCGCCGTGCCAATGGCGAGCCCTTCGGCGTGCTGGCAGTGACGCTGGACGTCACCCAGCGGCGCGAGAGCGAGGAGGCACTGCGCAAGAGCGAGGAAACGCTTCGCCTCGCCACCGAGACCGCGGGCATGGCGACCTGGGAACTCGATCTCGAGACGATGGAGGGCACCTGGTCGCCCAATCGCTTCGACCTGCTCGGCATGGCGCGCCGTCCCGATGCACGCGGTACCTTCGAGGAGTGGATCGAGCGCGTGCATCCCGCCGATCGCGAACGGACGCGCGAGGCGGCGCTGCGCTGTTTTACCGAGGGCACGCCCTATACGATCGAATATCGCATCCTGCGTGCCGACGATGGCGCCGAACGCTGGCTGCAAAGCCATGGCAACCGGATCGACTATGGCGACAGCCGACCCAGCCGCTTCGTCGGCGTCTCGTTCGACGTGACGGCGCGCCGACGCGCCGAGGACGAGCTGCGCGAGAGCGAGACGCGCTTCCGAACGATCTTCGAGCAGGCCAACGACTTCCTGATCACCACCACGCTCGACAATCGGGTGACGTCGGTGAACCCGGCGGTGGTGGAAGCGATCGGCTATGACGAGAGCGAGATTCTCGGCCACTCGATCGCCGAGTTCATGGACCCGGACCAGTTTGCGATCAGCATGGACGCGTTCAACCGCAAATTGCAGCATGGCGGATCGACCCGGCTCACCGTCAGGCTGCGCGCCAAGGACGGGCGCGAGCTGATCTGGGAAGTCAATTCACGGCTCAGCCTCGACGATCAGGGCCAGCCCGTGGCACTCCATGCGATCGGCCGCGACATGACCGAGGCGAAGCGCGCCGAGGCACATCTCCGCCTGCTGATCGATGAGCTCAACCACCGGGTGAAGAACACGCTGGCGATCGTCCAGGGCATCGCCCAGCAGAGCTTCAAGGACGACGTGCCGCCGCGCCAGGCCCGTGCCGCCTTCGAAGGCCGGCTGGCCGCCCTGTCCGAAGCGCACAACCTGCTCACCCGCGAGTATTGGAGCCTGGTGTCGATGCGCCAGATCATCGAGGACGCGCTGCGCCCGCACGGCGAGGCCTGTCGCTTCACGCTCGACGGGCCGGACCTGACGATCCTGCCCAAGACCGCGATCAGCCTGGCTCTGGCGATCCACGAGCTGGCGACGAACGCGGTGAAACACGGCGCTCTGTCGCGGCCAGAGGGCCGGATCGCCGTGCATTGGCAACGCGTCCATAATGACGGCCCCGCCCGCCTTTCGATGCGCTGGGAGGAAACCGGCGGGCCGACCGTGTCGGCGCCCAGCCGCCGCGGTTTCGGTACCAGGATGATCGAGCGCGGCCTGGCGGCCGAGCTGGGCGGCAGCGTGAAGATCGAGTTCCGGCCCGAGGGGCTGGTTTGCGTCGTCGATGCCCCGCTGCCGGAGGGCGCCGAATGAGTGGGCTGGAGGGCCTGCGCGTGCTCGTCGTCGAGGACGAGCCGGTGGTGGCGATGTACCTCGAAGACCTGCTCGAGGCGCTGGGCTGCCAGACGATCGGACCGGCGAGCCGGCTGGCCGAGGGGCTGGCGCTGGCTGAGGAGCAAGGCTTCGAGGTGGCGATCCTCGACATCAACCTGGGCGGCGAGCGCAGCACCCCGATCGCCGAGACACTGCGGGCACGCGGGGTGCCCTTTGCCTTTGCCAGCGGCTATGGCGCGCCGCCGGAGGGCTTTGGCGACGAAGTGCCGATGATCGAGAAGCCCTATCGCGAAGCCCAGGTGGCCGCCGCACTCGACCGGCTGCTGGCCCGGTAGCTCAAGACCTCCCAAAGTACACGAAGTACAGGCCAAGAACGGTTTTCAGCGGCCTGCCTCGCAACATTGCTGCGCGAGACCGCTCCTATCTTTCCTACATCGGAAGAACGCTCCGGGACGGCGTGAGCCGCCCCGGAGGTCGTTCCCGTTACCAGCGCTTGGACAGCCGGATCTGCAGGGTGCCGGCACGTTCGCCCTGACCGGCGCGCAGGCCGGTCTCGAAGTCGAACGACCAGCCGCTGCTCAGGATGTCGAAGCGCGTGCCGATGCTCAGCTGGAGCTGCTCGCGCTTCCAGCCATTGCCCGCCAGATCATAGAGCGCAGCACCCGGGATATCGGCATAGTCGAGCCACTGGGCATCGACATCGGCGAACTCGTGGTTCCACTCGGCGCGGATGCGCGGGGTGATCGAACCGAAGCTCACCTTCTGGCGATATTCGAGGCGCCCGCCCAGCGTGCCGGTGACCGAGCGCACCTGGCGCGCATCGAAGCGCAGGTTGTAGCGCCCGGCACCGCTCTCCGCATAGGCGTCCAGGTCCGCATCGAGATACTCGGCGCGGCCATAGAGCGACCATTGCAGCGGGCCGCCCGCCCGGTCGATGCCGAGCGAGATCGCGGCGACCGTGTAGCTGCCATCCCGGCTGCCGCGCGCCGTCGCGTTCACCGCCGCGGCAAGGCGCCGGGTGGTGAAGTCGAGCTGGCCGCGGCCGACCATGCCGTCGATGAATGTCCCGCTTGCCGGCTGAATGCTGGCATAGGCGGCATAGATGGTGCTGGTGCCGCGCACCTGCGCCGCCGTGCCGATCCGGCTCAGGTCATTGCCATAGCCGCCACCCAGGCCGACGAGGATATCGTCGGACAGCTTGATGTCGGCGCCGGCGCTGAGGCCCGCGGTGGTGGCGGTGATCTTGCTGCGATCGGTGCGCTTGTCGCGCGTGCCGATGTCGATGGCACCGCCCGCCCAGGTCGCGACCGACCCGTTCCGGCGCTTGCCGTCCTCATCGACACCCGAGGCCGCCTTGGCCGGCCCTGCCGTGCCGCCGACCCCGCCCGTGGTCGCGACCGTGCGGCCATAGCCGAGCTGGTCGGCCCGCGAGAGCGGCGACTGCGGGTTGTTGGCGAACTGGCCGATCGCCGGATCCTCGCCCGAGACGCGCATCCGGTCGGTGATGGCGAGGCCCCAGTTCTTGTCGTCGGGCCGCTGCAACGCCATCGTCCCGTCGCGCGAGCCGAGCGTCACGCCCATGGCGAGGCCGGTCGCGCCGCCCCCGTTATGGAGCTGCTCGGTGCGCCGCATGAAGTTGGACACCTGTGCCCGGGCGAAGCGGCGTGCCGTCTCGGCCTGGGCATCGCTGATCGCCGCGATATCCGGATCGTTGCGCGGATCGGGGCGGGCCTGGACGGTGAGCGTCACGGTCGACGGCGCCGAGGCACCGAAGATGTTGCTCAGCGTATAGTTGACCACGATCTGCCCGCCGAAGCGGTTGTTCGGCGTCACATCCAGACGATAGGTGCCGTTGCCCGCCGCCACGATCGTGGTGGTTGCCGAATTGGCCGGCGAGATGCTGACCACGGTCGCGCCGGTGATCGGCCCGCGCGTGGCCCCGTCGGTGAGCATCACCGACACCATCTGGCCGTCGCCCGCCGTCGCGGTCTTGGGCGTCGCGATCGGCACCTGGCCGACCACGGTGATCGTCACCGTGCCCGGCGACGAGGTGCCGCCAGGGCCGGTCGCGGTGAAGGTGAAGCTGTCGGTGCCGGCATAATTGGCTGCCGGGGTATAGGTCGCGACATAGGGCGAGACCGGTGCCACCGCGGTCGGCGTCAGGCTGGGCCCTGCCCCGCCGCTCAGCGTAACCGTGCCGTGCGCCGGCTGGCTGGCGATCTGGATCGAGTCATAGACGCCGGTGACCAGCGACGAGAGGTTGATCTGGACACTGGTGCCCGCCGTGGTGGTGCTGCCCGGCACCGTGCCGGTGCCCGGCGCCGCGCTCGGCGGCGGCGGGGTGGCGACCGTCAGGCCCACCGTCGCCGCGGCCGAAGTGCCGCCCGGACCGGTCGCGGTGTAGGCGAAGCTGTCCGCACCGTAATAGCCGGTGGTCGGAACATAGGTCACGACATCCCCGCTGACCGTCGCGGTGCCGTGGGTCGGCGCCGTGCTGATCGTGATGCTGGCATGCACGCCAGTGATCGAGGGCGCGAGATCGATCGCGGTACCTGCGCTGTTATAGCCCACCGCCACGCCGGTCTTGTTCGCCGCCACCGGGGCCGGCGGCGTCGCCACCGTGATGCTCACCGTCGCCGGCGCCGAAGTGCCGCCGGGGCCGGTCGCCGTGAAGGTGAAGCTGTCCGCGCCATAATAGGTCGCGGCCGGGGTGTAGGTCACCACATCGCCGGCGATCACCACCGTGCCGTGCGTCGGCGCCGTGCCGATCGCGATCGCCGAATGCACGCCGGTGATCGAGGCGCTGAGATCGATCGCCGTGCCCGTGCTCGCATAGGGCACCGCCACGCCCGGCTTGTCGGCTGCGACCGGTGCCGGCGGCAGGCCCACCGTGATGCTTACCGTCGCCGGCGCCGAAGTGCCGCCGGGGCCGGTTGCCGTGAAGGTGAAGCTGTCCGCACCGTAATAGGTCGCGGCCGGGGTGTAGGTCACCACATCGCCCGCGATCGTCACCGTGCCGTGCGCCGGTGCCGTGCCGATCGCGATCGCCGAATGCACGCCCGTGATCGAGGCGCTGAGATCGATCGCCGTGCCCGTGCTCGCATAGGGTACCGCCACGCCGGTCTTGTCCGCCGCCGTCGGAGCCGCCGGCGTCGCCACCGTCAGGGTTACGGTCGAGACGTTCGACGCACCACCCGGGCCGTTCGCCACATAGGTGAAGCTGTCCGCGCCATAATAGGTGGCGCTCGGGGTGTAGGTGGCAACGTCACCGGCAACGGTCACACTGCCATGCGCGGGTGCCGTGCCGACTGCGATGCCCGAATGCACGCCCGTGATCGAGGCGCTGAGATCAATCGCAGTGCCGGTGCTCGCATAGGGCACCGCCACACCGCTCTTGTCGGTAGAGACCGGCGCGGGCGGCAGGCCCACCGTGATGTTCACCGTTGCCGGCGCCGAAGTGCCGCCCGGGCCGGTCACCGTATAGGTGAAGCTGTCCGCGCCGTAATGCGTGGCGTTCGGGGTGTAGGTAGCGACGTCACCGGCGACGGTCACCGTGCCGTGCGCGGGTACCGTGCCGACAGCGATGCCCGAATGGACACCGGTGATCGACGTCGACAGGTCGATTGCCGTGCCGGTGCTCGCATAGGGCACTGTCACGCCGTTCTTGTCGTTCGCCACCGGTGCCGGCGGGTTGGCCACCGTCACGGTCACCTGCGCCGGAGCGGAAGTGCCGCCCGGGCCGGTCGCCGTGAAGGTGAAGCTGTCGCCGCCATAATAGTTGGTGGTCGGCGTGTAGGTGACGACATCGCCCGCTATGCTCACCGAGCCATGCTGCGGCGGCGTGCCGATCGCGATGGACGAATGCACGCCGCTGATCGAAGTGCTGAGGTCGATCCCCGTGCCCGTGCCGTTGTACGGGATCGCGACGCCGCTCTTGTCGGTTGTGACCGGAGCGGCCGGCGTCGCCACGGTGATGTCCACCCGCGCAACGTTCGAAGTGCCGCCGGCACCGGTCGCGGTGTAGGTGAAGAAGTCAGCGCCGAAATAACCGGCGGTCGGGGTGTAGGTCACCACATCGCCCGAGATCGTCGTCGTGCCATGCTGGGCAACGGTGCCGATGGCGATGCTGCTGTGCGGGCCGCCGGTGATCGAGCTCGACAGGTCGATGGCGGTGCCGGCACTGTTGTACGGCACCGAAACGCCCGGCTTGTCCGCCGCGATCGGCTTGTCGATGAAGGTGAAGGTTGCCGAGGTCGTGCTGGTCTGGCCGTTGACCGAGACCGTCACGGCCTTCGCACCCGAACCGGCCGCCGGGGCGGTGACGGTGAGCGAGGTAGCGCTCGCCGCCGTGACGTTGCCGTTGCCGGCCGAGCCGAAGGTGACCGTGTTGTTGCCCGGGGTCGTGCTGAAGCCGGTGCCCGAGATCGTCACCACCTGGCTGACCGGGCCCGTGTTCGGCGAGACGCCGGTCACGGTCGGCACGACGGCGAAGGCGCTGCTGCCGGCCGCCGACGTGGTCGGATAACCGCTCGGGGTGAAGGCGCCGAGCGAGAAGCCCGCCGACGAACCGGCGGTGGTGCCGGTATAGCTGATCGTGACGGTGCAGCTGCCCGAAGGGATGCTGAAGCCATTGAACTGGAAGTTCGCACCGCTGTCCGAACCGCTGGCGCCGCAGCTGCCGCCCAGCGCGCCACGGCTGACCAGCGCCGAACCGCTGAACAGCGGCGCGATGTTGGGCGATGCCGAGGCATTGGGATTGGTGAAGGTGATCGTCGCGGTGCCGGTCTGGCCGACGCCGAGCGTGCTGGTCGAGAAGTTGACCGTCACGCCGATCGCGCCCGCCGCACCGACGGTGACGCTCTGCTGGGCCTGGGGCGCGGCGTTCCAGTTGGAGTCGCCCGCCTGGTTGGCGTTGATCAGGCAGGTGCCGGTCGCCTGGAAGGTCACCGAGCCGCCCGAGATCGTGCAGATCGCGGTGGCGCTGGCGTCGATCGAAAGGATCGGCGTCAGCCCCGAGGTCGCCGAGGCGGTCACATTATATGCAGCACCACCCACCGACGCGCTCGGCGCGGTCGAGGGATTGAAGCTGATCGTCTGGTTGCCCTTGGCAATGTTGACGGTGGTGACGGGGGTATCGGCGGTGTCGGCGGGCCCCTGGGCGTCGGTCGCCCGGATGATGTAGCTGAAGGAGCCCGCGACGGTCGGCGAGCCCGAGACGACGCCGGTCCCTCCGTTGAGGGTGGTGCCCGGCACGAAGGCGCCGGCGCTGAGCGTGTAGGTATAGGGCGCGACGCCGCCCGAGGCGGTGTTGGCCTGGTTGTAGCTGGCGCCGACCTGGAGGCCGGTAGCGGCGCTGGCGTTGATCGTCAGGTTCGCCGGGGTGACGGTGAAGCTGCGCGAGACGTCGGGCGCGGCGGTCCAGTTGCCGTCGCCACCCTGGCTGGCGGTGACCGAGCAGGTACCGGTCTGGTGCAGGGTCAGCGTGGTGCCCGAGACGGTGCAGACGCTGGTCGTGGTCGAGGCGAAGCTGACCGTCAGACCCGAGGATGCGGTGGCCGACAGGGTCAGCGGCGAATCATCGAGCGAAGCGTTGGACAGCGTGCCGAAGCTGATCGTCTGGGCGCCCTGGGAAACGGTGACGCTGTACGACTGGGTCCGGGTGTACGGGCCGCCGCTGCCGGCAGTCGAGCCGTCGGTCGCGGTGATGTCGAAGTTGAAGGTGCCGGTCGTGGTCGGGGTGCCCGACAGCGTGCCGCCCGAGAGGGTCACGCCCGTCGGCAGCATGCCCAGCGTGCGCGCATAGGTGTAGCCGGCGGTGCCACCGCTCGCAGTGAAGCTCTGCGAATAGCTGGTGCCGACGGTGGCACCCGGCAGCGCGCCGGAGGCAGGCGAGATGCTGATCGTCGGCGCGCCGATGGTCAGCACCATCGGACCGGTCGACATGGTGTAGGGGCCGGTGCCGAGCGAGCTGTCGGTCACGGTGGCCGTGAAGGTGAAGGTGCCGCTCGCCGCCGGCGTGCCGGTGATCGTGCAATCGGCGTTGAGCTGCGTGCCCGCGGGCAGCGAGCCCGTGTTGAGCGTGGTCCCGCAGGTATAGGGCGCACGGCCGCCGGTGGTGTCGATTCGCACGTTCGAGAGCGCGACGCCGCGCGTGCCGCTGCCCACCGGGAAGGTGAAGAGCAAGGTCGGGTTGTTCACCGGCACGGTGACCGTCGCCGGGGCGGACGTGCCGCCCAGGTTGGTCGCGGTGAAGGTGAAGCTGTCATTACCGCGGAAGCCGCTCGGCGTGGTGTAGGTGACCGTGCCCGAGGAATCGACCGAGACCGATCCGCCCTGCGCCGTGGTCGCCGAGCCGACCGCATAGTTGGTCGGGCTGTTGGTCGCATGGCTGGCGACGCTGAAGGTCGTGTTGCTGATATCATAGGCGACCGCCGCGGCTGTGTACGAGCTGGCCACCGGCGGGGCGATATAGGTGTACTGGTCCGCCGCGCTCGTCGCGCTGGTGCCGCCGGGCGTCGCGACCGTGATGTCGTACGTGCCCGCGGCGCTCGCCGGCGAGGTCGCGGTGATCTGGGTGCTGCTGTTGATCGTGTAGGTCGCGGTGGTCGCGCCGAACTTGACCGCACCCGTGCCCGGCGCCGCCGCGAAACCGGTGCCGGTGATCGTCACCGTCGTGCCGCCGCTGGTCGGGCCCGCTGTCGGCGAGACCGACGTGACCGTCGGCGCCGAGACATAGGTGTACTGGTCCGCCGCGCTGGTCGCGCTGGTACCACCAGGCGTGGCGACGGTCACGTCATAGGTGCCCGCCGCATTGGCCGGCGAGGTCGCGGTGATCTGCGTGTTGCTGTTGATCGTGTACGTCGCGTTGGTCACGCCAAACTTGACCGCACCCGTGCCCGGCGCCGCCGCGAAGCCCGTACCCGTGATCGTCACCGTCTGGCCGCCGCCGGTCGGGCCGGCGATCGGCGAGACCGAGGTCACCGTCGGTGCCGCGATATAGGTGAACTGGTCCGACGCGCTCGTCGCGCTGGTCCCGCCAGAGGTGGTGACGCGGATGTCCACCGTGCCTGCGCTTCCCGCGGGCGAAGTCGCGGTGATCGTGGTCGCGTTGACGAAGGTGAAGCCGGTCGCGGCGGTCCCGCCAAAGGTGACTGCCGTCACGCCGGTGAAGTTGGTGCCGGTGATCGTCACCGAGGTGCCGCCACCCGTCGGGCCCGCGGTCGGCGAGATCGAAGTGATCGTCGGCGCCGGGATATAGGTGAACTGGTCCGCCGCGCTGGTCGCGCTGGTACCGCCGGGCGTGGCAACCGTGATGTCGTACGTGCCCGCGCTGTTCGCCGGCGAGGTCGCGGTGATCTGCGTGTTGCTGTTGATCGTATAGGTCGCGGTGGTCGCGCCGAACTTGACCGCGCCCGTCGGGTTCGCCGCCGCGAAGCCGGTGCCGGTGATCGTCACCGTCGTGCCGCCGGCCGTCGGACCCGCCGTCGGGCTGACAGACGTGACCGTCGGTGCGGTGACATAGGTGTACTGGTCCGCCCCCGACGTCGCGCTGGTGAGGCCGGCATTGGTGACGGTGATGTCATAGGTGCCGGCGCTGTTCGCGGGCGCCGTCGCGGTGATCTGCGTGCTGCTGTTGACGGTGTAGCCCGTCGCATTGGCCGCGCCGAACTTGACGCCGGCCGCGCCGGTGGTCCCCGAGAAATTGGTGCCGGTGATGGTCACCGAGGTACCGCCGCCAGTCGGGCCTGCGGTCGGCGACACCGACGTGACGGTCGGCGTCTGGTTGACCACAGTGGAATCGGTAGCCGTCGGTGAGTTCGAAGCGCCGCCGCCCGACAGCTGCACCTGTGGCACAAGCGGAGTCGTGGCGTTGCTCGCGAAACTGGTGTTCAGCGTAATCGTCGGGCCATTGCCCGTGCCGATCGAAGTGGTGCGCGTGCACGAGCCGGTCTGGCCCGAGCCGCTGCAGCTCCAGCCGGTACCGGTCGCGCTGCTGTAGGTCATGCCGGTGGGGAGCGTGAACGCGGCGGTCAGCGTCGCGGTGCTGGTCGGGGCAGTCGTCGTCGACGGAGTGATCGTGTAGGCCAGCGAGCCACCCTGCGAAGCGTTGCCGCTATGGGTCATCGAGACGCCGAGCACCGGCGTGGGCGCCGAGCAGCTGATCGTGACGCTGGCAGTGCCGTTGGTCGGGCCGCTGATGTTCGGGCCGCCGCCAAAGGAACCGGCATCGAGGCGCACACCGACGATATCGCCCGAGTTGACGATCGTGAAGGAGCCGCTGCCCGAAGCCGCGGTCCGATCATAGGAATTGGTCCCGGTGATCAGATTGTAGTTCGAGTCGGTAAGATAGATGTGGAGGTATACGTTGGTGGTCTTCGTATAGCTCCAGCTGATGATCTCACCGGGCGCGAAGGTATCGACCAGATTCGCGCTGGTGGTGATGTTCTCGTCATTACCGTTCGGCGCGATGAACCCGTAGGTTCCGGACATTGCCGTCGGATTCTGGCCGCCCGCGCGCCCGTTGTTCACATATTGGCCGCTGTTGATCGCGGTGCAGGCACTAGAAAGCGCCCAGGCGGTATTAGGCGCGACGAAGAGAAGTGCGGCAGCCACCGCCCCGCCGACGCGGGTGCGTAGTCGCCCGAGGGCCGAAGGATGATTGGCCGGGGTCGGCGTCTTGCGCCCCCCGATTCGCTGCTTACCAGAGATCCCCGCAACGATCCGACCACAGGCGGAACGCGCCTTCCCCAAGCCCCACGACATGTGCAAACCTACCCCCAACGCCCATGACGGACGAGCGCGCTGTATATATCGCGCGAACGTTGAACAAAAGTCACTAAAATCAGGAATTAGTTCCGAATTAAGGAACTAGTTACTTTTCCACCAAAATGACTTGAAGCGCATCTGGAGGATTATTCACGCCGATAGCTCCCAAATGGCACCTTGAATTTTGCAAATTACGACTTTTCGTCAGCCCACTCTTCCCCACCGAGGCGAGATAGAACGGAATTGAAGTAATAGCCGCTTGTCTGCCCTTGCGATCGCGTATCTAAAAACCCCGCCTTAGGAACCGGCGCGGCATTCCGGCGCGCTGGCCATCGCTAACTTGGGGGGTAGGACAATGTCTGAACCGTTTATGGGCCAGATCATGCAGGTCGGCTTCAACTTCGCGCCGCGCGGCTGGGCCTCGTGCAATGGCCAGATCCTCGGCATCTCGCAGAACAATGCGCTGTTCGCGCTGCTCGGCACGACCTTCGGCGGCAATGGCGTGAGCACCTTCGCCCTGCCGAACGCAGCGGGACGCGGCTTTGTCGGCCTTGGCCAGAGCACCGCCAGCGGCCAGACCTATGTGTGGGGCCAGGTTTCCGGCACCGAGACCGAGACGCTGACGATCGCCAACATGCCGGCGCACAATCACGTCGCCACCTTCACCGGCATCGCCGGCCAGACCTCCGCCACCGGCTCGATCTCGGCGATCAGCGACGTCACGGGCGGCCAGCAGGTCAACACGCCGGCAGCCGGCTCGCTGCTCGCGAACTGCGCCAATGCCGGCACCCAGGCCGTGAAGATCTACGTCCCCTCGGGCACCACCGGCACTTCGGTGAACCTGGGCGGCGTCAACATCACCGGCGGCAACTTCACGCCGCAGGGTTCGGTGCAGGTCGGCATCACCGGCAGCAACATCCCCTTCTCGATCATGAACCCCTATGTCGCGGTGCAGACCAACATCTCGCTGTCGGGCGTGTTCCCGTCGCGCAACTGATCGGCACGACGACCAAACAGAACCGGCTCCGTCGCACCCTGCGGCGGAGCCGGTTTCGTTTCAGCCGTCCTGGATCAGGAGAAGACCGCTTCGTAGATTCGCCGGTCGGGCAGCGGCTGGAGCTGGGTGATCAGGATCGCATGCGGGCCGCCCCTGCCGCAATCGAGCTCATAGGTGGCATCGATCAGATAGACGTCCATCGGCGCTTCGAAGAACAGCGAGAAGGGCGCACGCACGTCGATGCCCCGCAAGGGACTGCGCCGAAAGATCTGGGCAAGCGTGATCTCCACCGGCTCGGGCAGGGTCGAAACGCGGACCTTGCGCCCAACCCAGGGTTCGAAATCTTCCGGCTTAAGTTCCATGTCGTCGCTTTCCCCTCCTGCATAATCAAAGCTATCCTGCCGGTACGGACGCAACACGGGAAGACGGTCCACGCCGTTTCGGGGCAAAATGACGCGGAATAAGCTACCTCCCTTCCCCGCGGCACGGGCCCTCCCGCCCTTGCCCATGGAGTTGCCGGCACAGGGGATCGCGCTGCCCGCAGCCGATGTCGGCAACCTGCCCGAGCTTGCCGATCTTCACGCTCAGGCGCGCATCGCGGAGCTGCTGTTCGCGCCCTGGGCTCCCGACCAGAAACGCGCGTTCCTCGACGAACAATTCGCGCTCCAGCACGCGCATTTCGTGAAGGCCCACCGCAAGGGAGACTTCCGGCTGGTGACGCGCGGCGATGCTCCGATCGGCCGCTTCTATTTCGACAGGAGCGGGCCGGAATGGGTGCTGATCGACATCCTGCTCGCGCCCGGGGCACAGGCCAGGGGGCTCGGCACGACGCTGGTAGGCTGGCTGCAACAGGCTGCACGGGACGCGAACGCAGACCGACTGCGCCTGAGCGTCGCCTATAACAACCCGCGCGCGGAGGCGCTCTACCGACGGCTGGGGTTCGAGGATGCCGGCGACGTGGCCGGCACCCATCTCTCGATGCTCTGGCGGCCTATTCGACCGTGACCGACTTCGCCAGGTTGCGCGGCTGATCGACGTCGGTGCCCTTGGCCACCGCGACATGATAGGCGAGCAGCTGCACCGGCACCGCATAGACCAGAGGCGCGATCAGCGGGTGGACCTTGGGCATGGTGATCGTCGCCACCGTGCCCTCGCCCGCCGCTTCGATGCCGTCATAATCCGAGATCAGGATCACCTTGCCGCCACGCGCCTGAACCTCCTGCATGTTGCTGACCGTCTTCTCGAACAGCGGGCCCGAAGGGGCGATCACGATCACCGGCACGGCATCGTCGATCAGCGCGATCGGCCCGTGCTTCATCTCGCCGGCGGCATAGCCCTCGGCGTGGATGTAGCTGATTTCCTTGAGCTTGAGCGCACCCTCGAGCGCCAGCGGATAATCGGTGCCGCGGCCGAGATAGAGCACGTCGCGGGCAGCGGCGACCACGCCGGCCATCGCCTGGATCGCCTCGTCATAGGCCAGCGCGCCGTTGAGCGCGGCCGGCGCCTCGGCGAGATGCTTGACGATCGCCTTCTCCTCGGCGTCGGACAGCTTGCCCTTGGCCTTGGCGAGATTGGCGGCGAGCGCGGCGAGTACCGCGAGCTGGCAGGTGAACGCCTTGGTCGAGGCGACGCCGATCTCCGGCCCGGCATGCGTCGGCAGCAGCAAGTCGGCCTCGCGCGCCATCGAGCTGGTGGGGACGTTGACCACCGCGGCGATCTTCTGGCCTTCGCTGCGGGCATGGCGGAGCGCGGCGAGCGTATCGGCGGTCTCGCCCGACTGGCTGATGACGATCATCAGCCCGCCCTCTTCCATCACCGGCGCGCGGTAGCGGAACTCGGAGGCGACATCGAGATCGACCGGCACGCGGGCGAACTGCTCGAACCAGTATTTGGCGACCATGCCGGCATAGAAGCTGGTGCCGCAGGCAACGATGGTGACGCGCTTGATCGCCGACAGATCGAAGTCCGGGATCGGCAGCGTGACCTGGTCGTCCATGCGCTGCAGATAGGCGCGCAGCGTCTGGGCGACGACGATCGGCTGCTCGTAGATCTCCTTGAGCATGTAATGCCGGTGGTTGCCCTTGGAGACGAGATCGCCGGTGACGCCGGAGATGGTGACCGGGCGCTCGACGGGGTTGTTGTCCTTGTCGAAGATCTGGGCGCCGTCGCGAGTGATGACGACCCAGTCGCCTTCCTCGAGATAGGCGATGCGCTGGGTGAGCGGCGCCAGGGCCAGCGCGTCCGAGCCGAGATAGGTCTCGCCCTCGCCATAGCCGACGACCAGCGGCGAGCCGAGGCGGGCACCGACCAGCAGATCCGGATGCTGGCGGAACAGGATGGCGAGCGCGAAGGCGCCATGCAGGCGCGGCAGCACCTCGGCGACGGCCTCGGCCGGGGCCATGCCGGCCTCGATCTTCTCGCTGACCAGATGGGCGACGACTTCGGTATCGGTCTCGCTCTCGAACTTGCGGCCGCGGGCGATCAGCTCGTCCCGCAGCGCCTTGAAGTTCTCGATGATGCCGTTGTGGACCAAAGCGACTTCGCCGGTGGCGTGCGGATGGGCGTTGTTGGTGGTGGGACCGCCATGGGTAGCCCAGCGGGTATGCGCGATGCCGGTGGTGCCGGGCAGCGGGTTCTCCGCCAGCTCCTTGCCGAGATTGACCAGCTTGCCCGAGGCGCGGCGGCGCTCGATCCGGCCATCGACATCGGTGGCGATGCCGGCCGAGTCATAGCCGCGATATTCCAGCCGCTTGAGGCCGTCGTACAACCGCTCCGCAACGTCTTCCCGGCCGACGATTCCAACGATTCCGCACATCTCAATTCATCCTTCAGACCGCATCAATGCGGGAATTTGGTATCGACAAAGACCTGGGTGAACTCGACCGGATCGGGCTCCCGGCCATTGGCCGCGACGAACCGGTCCCGCCCCTTGTCCCAGACCTGGCGGATCGCACCCGCAATGCCATCGGGGAACTGCATCCGGGCAACCACGATCGCCCGCCAGTCGCCGGCCTCGCCGAAGACCTCGCGGAACCGGGGCTCCATCGCCGTCAGCTTCGCATCCTGCTCGGCATCGAGATGGCCGATCGAATCAAGGACATAGCTGTCGAGCAGCCGAAGAAAGGGTTTGCCGGCGTAGCGGTCGGTCATGGCGTTGCGGGTTTCCTCATCAGGCAAGTGCAGGCAGCTGGAGATCAGCCGAGGATTTCGATCTGGTCCGCCGTCTCGACGGAGATGCGGGTCTGGAAATGCGAGCCGACCGGCACGCGGCGGGCGATGCCCTTCACGCGCACGCGCTTGCCGACAAGGACGTCTTCGGCGTGTCCGCCGAGCTTCTCCTTGAGCCCGTTGCGCGCGCCGGTGTGCAGCTCGATGGTGAGGTTGCCGGGGTCGCGGTAATTGGCGGCGGAGTTGAGATAGGCGCTGAACCCGCCCGCGCCGGACGAAGCGACCACGAACTCGAACGCGCCCTCGACCTCACCGGTCTTCGAGGCGGCGACCGCCTCGATCGTCTGGGCCGGCGTGAGCGGCACGGCCGTCTGGGCGATCGCCGGAGTGGCGAGCACCAGGGAGAGCATCGCGACCTGGCTGCGCATACGCATCATTTCTTCCCCGCTTCCTTAAGAGCCTTCATCTTCTCGCGGAACTTGCGCGCCCAGCCCGGCTTCACCTGCTGCTCGGCCCGCACGATCCCCAAGGCGTCGCTCTCGACATCGCGGGTCACCACCGATCCGGCGGCGACGATCGCGCCATCACCGATGGTGACGGGCGCCACGAGCGCGCTGTTGCTTCCTACAAAAGCGCCGTTTCCTATGACTGTCCGGTACTTTAAAAATCCGTCATAATTGCAGGTGATCGTGCCCGCGCCGATATTCGCCCCCGCCCCGACGGTGGCATCGCCGATATAGCTGAGGTGGTTGGCCTTGGCGCCGGGGCCGATCACGGCCTTCTTGATCTCGACGAAATTGCCCACCTTGGCACCCTGCTCGATCCGCGCGCCGGGGCGCAGCCGGGCATAGGGGCCGATATCGGCACCGGACAGGATCTCGGCGCCTTCGAGGTGGCTGAAGGCATGGATGACCACCCGGTCGGCCACGCTCACGCCGGGACCGAACACCACGTTGGGCTCGATCGTCACGTCGCGGCCGATCACCGTGTCATAGGCGAACCACACCGTCTCGGGCGCGACCAGGGTGGCGCCCTCGACCATCGCGCGGGCGCGGCGGCGCTGCTGCCATTCCTGCTCGAGCCCGGCGAGCTCGCCGCGGCTGTTGACCCCCGCAACCTCGATCGCATCGGTCTCGATGCCGACCGAGAAGCGGCCCTCGGCACGGGCGAGCTCGACGAGGTCGGTCAGGTAATATTCGCCGGCGGCATTGTCGTTCTTGAGCTGCGCGAGCAAGCGGAACAGGTCCGCCGAGCGCACAGCCATCAGGCCGGAATTGCAGAGGGTTACCGCACGCTCCTCGGGCGTCGCGTCCTTGAACTCGACGATCTTGTCGAGCCGGCCGTCAGGGCCGACGATCACCCGGCCATAGGCGCCGGGATCGGCCGGGCGGAAGCCGAGCACCACCACGCTCGGATCGCCCTCGCCGTGAAGCGCGTCAATCATCCGGCGCATCGTTCCGGTCGTGACCAGCGGCACGTCGCCATAGAGGATCAGGACATCGCCCTGGAAACCGGCCAGCGCCGCCTCCGCCATGCGCACGGCATGGCCGGTGCCGAGCTGCTCGGCCTGCTCGGCGGTCTCGACACCGAGGGGGTGCACCGCCGCCTCGACCTGCTCCTTGCCCGCGCCGACCACCACGACCTCGCGCTCGGCACCCAGCGCCTTCACGCTGTCGATCAGGTGGAGCAGCATCGGCCGGCCGGCGATGGGATGGAGGACCTTGTGGGTATCGGACTTCATCCGCGTGCCCTTGCCGGCCGCCAGGATGATTGCTGCGATCGGTGCGGTCATTTTCCCTCCATTTACCCGTCCCCTGCCACGTTAGCCTTGCCAATTCCATAGGGCTGCTGGCAGGCAGCACCGCCATGGCTGATTTCCCCTTCGACATCGTCGGTTTCGACCTGGACGGCACCCTGATCGACAGCAGCACCGACCTGGTGGGCGCGACCAACCACGCCCTCGATCTGGCCGGGCGGCCGCTGCTCGACAAGGCTGCGGTGATGACCATGGTCGGGCGCGGCGCCAAGCATATGCTGGAGCAGGCGCTGGAGGCCTCGGGCGGCTATGACGAGGCGCTGATGGCGCGGCTCTATCCGGCGCTGCTCGAATGGTACCGCGACCATGTCTCCGAGCATTCGCGTCCCTTCCCGGGCATGATCGAGGCGCTGGACCTGCTGGCGGCGCGCGGCGCGAAGGTGGCGATCGTCACCAACAAGTTCGAATATCTGGCGGTGAAGCTGATCGACGAGCTGGGGCTGAGCGCCCGCTTCGAGACGATCATCGGCGGCGACACGATGGGCAAGGGCAACGCCAAGCCCTCCGCCCTGCCGATCGAGGAGATGATCCGGCGCTGCGGCGGCGGGCGCGCGGCGTTCGTCGGCGACACGATCTTCGACACGCTGGCGGCGAAGAATGCCGGGGTGCCGAGCGTGGCGGTAAGCTTCGGCTTCCTGACCCAGCCGATCGAGGAGCTGGGCGCCGACGCGGTGATCGATTCCTTCGCCGAGCTGGTGCCGGCGCTGGAGCGGCTGGGACAACAGAATTAGGCGTGCACAATTCCCCTCCCTGCAAGGGAGGGGCTAGGGGTGGGTTAGAAAAGGTCGGGCTCGATGCCCGGCCTTTTCTTTTTACCGATGCCGTCTCGCTGGGCGGGGCCCGGGGGGCGGGGGGGGGGGG
>NZ_JASATQ010000069.1:0-26757 GCF_038440415.1 Sphingomonas sp. OTU376
GTTTGAGGGTGTGGGGACACGGAGCTGATCCCGGGCTATGGCCGGGGCCCAGGGCCACAGGCCGATCGAAAGAGAAAACCTGGGCCCCGGCTTTCGCCGGGGAGCCGCAGGTTGTCGTGTGCCGACTTAAATCAGGCCGCGCGCACCTCGAAGCCGCGGAGCCAGGCGCGGGCGGCCTTCTGCGCTTCGATGATCTCGCGGGCCGTCATGTCCTCGGCGATCTCCGCGCGGCATTCCTGCGCGCGGCTGTCACCGGTGACGGCTGCGATGTTGAACCATTTATGGGCCTCGATCAGATCGACGCCGACGCCGTCGGCGCCGCTCGAATAGACCATACCCAGATCATAACACGCGTTGGCATCGCCGCGGGCCGCGTCGCGCAGCCGGCTCTCGATAAGGAAACGCGCACTCTTCAGGCTGCTGCCCATGTCGCTTACCCCTGTTCCACACCCATTCGTGGTGGCTTGGGGTTTGGCAGCCAAATCCGAAACAAATGGTTAACAGCGTTAACCGTAATTGTTCAGGTCCGTACTATTCGGGTAGCGCGATATTGTCGATGAGCCGAGTGCTGCCGATCCGGGCCGCCGCGAGCAGGCGCAGCGGACGCCCCGCCTCATAGGCGCCGACCGTCTCCAGGGTCCCCGCATCGGCGAGCGCGACATAGTCGACATCGAAGCCGGCGGCGGCGAGCGTGTCGCGTGCCTGGGCCAGCGCCGCCTCGACCTCGCCGCCATCGACGATGGTCTTGGCAGCGGCACCGAGCGCGCGCGGCAGGGCAACCGCCTTGGCGCGATCCTCGGGCATCAGGAAGGCATTGCGCGACGACAGCGCCAGGCCGTCGTCGTCACGCTGGGTGACGACCGACTGGATCTCGATCGGCAGGTTGAGGTCGGCGGTCATGCGGCGGATCACCGCGAGCTGCTGCCAGTCCTTCTCGCCGAACAGCGCGACATCGGGCTGGACCTGGTTGAACAGCTTGGAGACCACCGTGGCGACGCCGTCGAAATGGCCGGGGCGGTGCGCACCCTCCAGCACTTCGCTGACGCCCGAGACCGAGACATTGGTGGCGAAGCCCTCGGGATAGACGACCTCGACCGGCGGCATCCACAGCACGTCGACGCCGGCATTGGTGAGCATGCGCGAGTCCGCGGCTTCCTTGCGCGGGTATTTCGCCAGGTCCTCGTTCGGGCCGAACTGCTTCGGATTGACGAAGATCGAGACGATCACGCGGTGCGCGGTGCGCTTGGCCGCCTCGACCAGCGCCATATGCCCGTCATGCAGCGCGCCCATGGTGGGCACGAGGGCGATGCGCTCGCCGGCCTGGCGATAGGCGGAGACCGCTTCGCGAAGGGCTTCGAGCTGACGGACTGTTTGCACGCGTTAACACTTTCGATAAGACGGAAGCGCGGCCTTCTATGGGGGGCAGGCCGATCGATCAATACAAGGATGTTGAGACGTTGAGCGAAGGGTCGAAGCGGCTGCACGTTCTGGTGTTCGCAAATGAGAAGGGCGGCACCGGAAAGTCCACCACGGCGGTGCACACCGCAATCGCGCTTGCGTCCAAGGGCGCGCGCGTCGCCTGTTTCGATCTGGACCATCGCCAGCGGACCATGGGCCGCTATCTCGATAATCGCGGGGCGACGGCCAAGCGGATGGGCAAGCCCCTGCCGATGCCGGTCTACGATACGCATGACGGCGAGAGCATGGCCTATTTCTCCGAGGCGCTCGACAAGCTCGGCGAGAATGCCGACTTCCTGGTGATCGACACGCCGGGCCGCGACGACAAGTTCGCGCGCATCGCCGTCACCAACGCCGACACGCTGGTCACGCCGATGAACGACAGCTTCGTCGATTTCGACCTGATCGGCCAGGTCGACCCCGACACGTTCAAGGTGGTCCGCCCGAGCTTCTATTCCGAGCTGATCTGGGAATCGCGCAAGCGACGCGCCAAGGCCGACGGCGAGACGATCGACTGGGTCGTCCTCAGGAACCGCATGCAGCATATCGAGGCGCGCAACATGAAGCGCGTGTCGGAGGCAATCGACCAGCTTTCCAAGCGCGTCGGCTTCCGGGTGATCTCGGGCCTGTCCGAGCGCGTGATCTATCGCGAGCTGTTCCCCCAGGGGCTGACCATGCTCGACAGCCGCGACTTCGGGGAGATGGGCCTGGCGCATGTCGCCGCGCGGCAGGAGCTGCGCGAGATGATGGCCGGCCTCGCGCTGCCCGAAGTCACCATGCCGCTGTTCGCCTGATGATCTTCAAGCTCCTTATCGCCGCGGCGATCCTCTACGCGCTTTACTCGCTCGTGCTGAAGCCGCGCTCCAAGGGCCCGCGCATGCCCGAGGACGAGGCACGCGCGATCCTGGGCGTGGGCGCGGATGCCGACGAGGACGCGATCCGCTCGGCGCATCGCCGGCTGGTCAGCGCGGTGCACCCGGACAAGGGCGGCTCGGCCGAGCTGACCCGCCGGATCAACTCGGCCCGTGACACGCTGCTGCGGCGCCAGGGCTGAGCTTTCGCCGGGACGAAGGCTTTGGAAGTCCACTTGTTGCACTGCCGCATTGAACTTTCCCGCATCCTCGCGGATTAGGCGGGCAGCATTTCCCCGGGAGGCATCATGACGCACCGTTTCGACCCCACTTCGCTGCGCGAGTACGACATTCGCGGGATCGTGGGAGAGACCCTCGGCCCCGACGACGCGCGCGCGATCGGCCGCGGCTTCGCGACGCTGCTGCGCCGCGCGGGCGGCACCCGCGTCGCGGTGGGCCGCGACGGCCGGCTTTCCTCCCCCGCCCTGGAAGCGGCGCTGATCGAGGGCCTGACCGCCTCGGGCTGCTCGGTGGTGCGCACCGGCATGGGGCCGACCCCGATGCTATATTATGCCGAAGCCACGCTGGAAGTGGATGGCGGCATCCAGATAACCGGCAGCCACAATCCCGGCCATTACAATGGCTTCAAGATGGTGTTTCAGCATTCGAGCTTCTTCGGCGAGAAGATCCAGCTGCTCGGCAAGATGGCGGCGGAAGGCGATTGGGACGAGGGCGACGGCACCGAGACGGTGACCGATGCCGATGTCGAGGACCTCTATGTCAGCCGGCTGATCGCGGGCTATGCCGGCGGCGCCTATCGCGTCGGATGGGATACGGGCAATGGCGCCGCCGGCCCGGTGATCGAGAAACTGGTGAAGCTGCTGCCCGGTGAGCACCACACGTTGTTCACCGATGTGGATGGTCACTTCCCCAATCATCATCCCGATCCCACCGAGGAGAAGAACCTCGCCGATCTGAAGAAGCTCGTCGCCGAGAAGCAGCTCGATTTCGGACTGGCTTTCGACGGCGATGGCGACCGGCTGGGCGCGATCGACGGGCAAGGCCGTGTGATCTGGGGCGATCAGCTTCTGTCCATTCTGGCTGAACCTGTGCTCCGCGTGGAGCCGGGCGCGACGATCATCGCCGACGTGAAGGCCAGCCAGATGCTGTTCGACCGAGTCGCGGAGCTCGGCGGCAAGCCGCTGATGTGGAAGACCGGGCACAGCCTGGTGAAGACCAAGATGAAGGAAACCCATGCGCCGCTCGCCGGCGAGATGAGCGGCCACATCTTCTTCGCCCAGGACTATTACGGCTTCGACGACGCCCAGTACGCCGCGATCCGGCTGATCCAGGCGGTGCATGTGATCGGCAAGTCGCTGACCCAGCTCAAGGACGAGATGCCGAAGCTGGTCAACACGCCCGAGATGCGCTTCCAGGTCGATGAGAGCCGCAAGTTCGCGGTGGTCGACGAAGTGCTCGACCGGCTCGAGGCCGAGGGTGCCGACGTCAACCGCACCGACGGCGCCCGGGTGAACACCGCCGATGGCTGGTGGCTGCTGCGCGCCTCGAACACCCAGGACGTGCTCGTCGCCCGCGCAGAAGCCAAGGACCAGGCCGGGCTCGACCGCTTGCTCGCCCAGATCGACGACCAGCTCGGCAAGAGCGGCGTCGTGCGCGGCGAGACCGTGGGGCACTGATCCTTCGAAAGCCCCTCCCCATCGGGAGGGGCTTATCGTTTTGACTCGCAATTCGGCGCGCCTGCCCCCACATGCGCCCTCATGGCGTCATCCTACCCGCCCATCATCCGCGTCATCGATCTCGAGACCACCGGCGACAAGCCGCCCGCGCACGCCGTGATCGAGATCGGCTGGCAGGACGTCGCACTGGGCAAGGACGGGCGCTGGGAGCTGTACGGCGAGGGCGGCAACCGGATGGTCAATCCGGGCCGGCCGATCCCGCCGCTGACCATGGCGATCCACCATATCCGCGACGAGGACGTCGCCGACGCGCCGTGGTGGCACGACGTCGCCCGGCCTATCCTCGATCCCTGGCCGCGCCGCCTCGCCCTTGCGGCACATCGCGCGACCTTCGAGGAGCAGTTCTGCACCCCCGCGCTCACCCGCGGCGCCGACTGGATCTGCACCTGGAAGTGCGCGATGCGCCTCTGGCCCGACAGCGGCGGCTTCTCGAACCAGTTCCTGCGCTACTGGCGCAATCCCGAGGGGCTGGAGCATGAGCGCGGCCTGCCCGCGCACCGCGCCTTTCCCGACGCCTATGTGACCGCGCACCATCTGCGCGACATGCTCAACCAGACGAGCGTCGAGCAGCTGATCGAATGGTCCAAGGCGCCGGGGCTGCTGCCACGCGTGCGCTACGGCCCCGATCGCGGCAAGGAATGGACCGAGATCGACGACGACTCGCTTGCCACCTTCCTGACCGACCGCGACGAGGACATACGCTTCACCGCGCAGACCGAACTGGCACGGCGGCACAGCGGCGGCCAGATCCGCCAGTCGCTGCCGGCGCAGGATACGTTGTTCTAAGCTAGCGGCTAATACTGGATGCTTCCCCGGCGAAGCCCGGGCCCCAGGGCAACAGGCGAGACAGCAGAGAAACCCTGGGCCCCGGCTTTCGCCGGGGAACTAGGTCGCTTCGAACCAGCCCCTACCGCTTGCCCGCGATCAGCCAGCGCACGCCTTCGAGCACGATGCCATAGACCAGGTGCGAAGCTGCGCCATAGGCGTGCTGGACCAGCGGCGTATCGTCCGGACCCGGCGCGAGGCCGGCGGCGGGGACCACGCCTTCATCGAGCAGCGCGCTGGTCGCGATGCCGTAGGCGCCGCCGAAGCCGGCGCTCGCCTCGGGCTTGTATTCGGTGATCACGCCGTAGATGCCGCCCAGCACCGCGCCGGTGATGTAGTGGACCGCCAGGCCCGCCTGCTCGCGATATTGCTCGGGCACCGGAGCATCGAGGATCGCCTCGCTCGCCTTGTCGGCGGCCTTCACCGTGGCGGGGTCCTCGTCCTTTCCATCCTCCGGCAGCAGCTTCTCCGCCTGATGCTGGAAAGCAGCCATCGCCGCCGAAGCGACGAGGCCGGCTGCGACGCCGGCGAGCAGGCCGAGGAAAGGACGGGGCTTTGCCATGACGAACTCCGGGCAGGGATGCGCTTCGCACTCCCCTGCCCGGCCCATGGCGTCACATCAATATAGGGGCAATCAATATTGGATGCGCTCGGCCTTGAGATTGTGCTTGGCGAGATAGGCCTGGACGCTGTCCGGCCCCGCGAGATGCCCGGCGCCAACTGCGATGAACACGGTGCCCGGCTTGGCCATGCGCGCGCTGATCCAGTCGGCCCAGCGGGCGTTGCGATCGCTGAGCAGGACCTTGCCGACCTCCGGCGTCTTGCGCATTTCCTCGTTCATCGTTGCGCCGAGCGCATCGGGATTGCCGGCGCTCCACTGTGCGACCATCTTGTCGAGCAGCGGACCGACATTGTCGAATTCCTTGACCGTGTTGGCCAGAAACTTGACCTGGGTGTCCTGGGGCAGCGTATCGAAGAAGCCGATCTGTTGCTCGAAGGTCTCGAGGCCGATCAGTTCCTTGTTGGCGGTCTTGGCAGCGGCGGTAAGTGTCATCTCGACACCGCTATTGGGATCATAACCAAGCTTGGGAAGCGAAGCCGTGGAGAGCGTCATCGCGGCGAACCACGGCTCGAAGCGATCCAGCGCAGTGGCGGGCATACCGAGGCTGGTGAGAGCGGCGGCATAGGGTGCGCGGCTTGCCTCGGGCAGCTTGACGGTGAGTGCAGGATCGCCAGCCGGCGCCATTGCCTTGCTCAGAACAGCGGCCTGCGCCGCCGCCGGCTCTGGCATGATCATCTCAAGCGCGATCGTATCGCTCTTGTCGAATGCCGCCTTCACGGCTTCGTCGAACCAGCTCAGGCCCGGCTTAAGGACATGGACGGTGCCGAACAGATAGATGGTGGTATCGGCATCCTTGACTACCCAGAGCGCCGGATCGGCATCCTTGGTGGCGGCAGCGGCCGGGGCAGGCGCGGTCTGGGCATAAGCGGCCGCGGGAAGCGCGAGCAGCGCCATGGGAGCCGCAAAACTCTTGAGCAGCTTCTTCATCATCTCGAATACTCCAATTGTACGGCCCGTCAGGGCCGGAGCCTCTTCCAGAAATAGACGGCAGCCACGACGGCCATGGTGCCGATGAAAAGGAGCTGGTGATCGGGTTCGGGGACGAGCCCGCCCTTCCAGAGAAAATACCAGCCCGGATACAGCATTGTGTAGAAATAGATGCCGGCGGTGCAGCCGATCAGGTTGTCGCGGAGATCGACTTCATCGGTCTGGCGCAGGAACAGCCAGCTGCCGAGCGGCAGGCAGATCGCATAGAGCAGCGTGACACCCACTGCCCAGCTTGCCGACAGGCTGCGTGCGTCATTGTCTCCGAGATAGGCAAGCGTCGCGCCCACCCCGGCACCCATCAGCCCGAAGACAAGGCTGACGGCCCAGTAGCGGCGTGCGCGCAACCGCTCGGCGCGTTCCCCCGGACCTTCAGTCATCCCCCGACTCGTCATCGAAAAATATCTCCTCGATGGGCATGGCGAACAGGCGTGCGACCTTGAAGGCAAGCGGCAACGATGGATCGTGCTTGCCCGTCTCGATCGCGTTCACCGCCTGTCGCGACACGCCAAGCCGACCGCCAAGCTCCGCCTGGCTCCAGTCGCGTTCGGCGCGCAGCACTTTCAGGCGATTTCGCATCCTGTTGCTGTCCCCATATCCTGACTTTCTGTCAGGCAAACCTTACATAGCGAGTCGAATGACGTTGTCAACAAGACCTGACATTTTGTCAGGATATGCTGGCGGCGAGTTCCTTGAGCGGAACGCTGGTGTCGGCGAGCGCGGCGGAATCGAGGGCAAGCCCCTCCACCACCAGCTTGCGGCCCTGGACATAGTCCTTGACCGCATTGACGCAGTCGAGCGCGATCACCCGGCCATCACGGAGGTAGATCAGCGAGAAGCCGCGCGTGGCGGGATCGCCGCGCACCACGATCGAATCATGCCCGGCCGAGATGCCGACGGTCTGGAGCTTGAGGTCGTACTGGTTCGACCAGAACCAGGGGACGGCGTCATAGCCCGCCTCGACTCCGCAGATCGTCTTGGCGGCAACAGTCGCCTGGTCATTGGCGTTCTGTACCGACTCGAGCCGGATCGCGCTGTCCGCGGCATAGCGGTTCACATGCAGCGCGCAGTCGCCGATCGCGAAAATGTCGGCCAGGCTGGTGCGCGACTGGTCATCGACCAGCACGCCGTTGCCGCCTGCTGCGCCGGCGGCGAGCAAGGGCTCAACCGCTGGGACGATGCCGATGCCGATAATCGCCATGTCGGCCGGGATGACCTCGCCGCCCGCCAAGCGGACGCCGCTGACCTTGGCGTCACCCTCGATCGCGTCGACCTGGACACCGAGGCGGATATCGACGCCATGCGCGCGGTGCTCGGCCTCGAAGAAGCGCGACAGCGGTTCGCCGGCAACGCGGGCGAGGACGCGGTCCTGCGCTTCGAGCACGGTCACCTGCTTGCCGAGCTTGGCGAGCACGGCGGCCGCCTCCAGCCCGATATAGCCGCCACCGACCACGGCGACGCGGGTGACGCCGTCCAGCTCGGCCATCATCTGATCGACATCGGCGCGGGTGCGTACGGTGTGGATGCCGGCCAGGTCATGGCCATCGCAGGACAGTCGGCGCGGCTTGCCGCCGGCCGCCCAGACCAGTTGGCCATATTCGATCGTCTCGCCGTTCGCGGTGACATTGTGCGCGACGGGATCGACCGCGGTGACGGTGCGGTTCGGCAGCATCGTCACCTGGCGCTCTTCCCAGAAGGCGGCGTTGCGGATCAGCAGCCGCTCGAACGCCTTCTCGCCCGACAGATATTCCTTGGAGAGCGGCGGGCGCTCATAAGGCAGTTCGGGCTCGTCGCCGAGCAGCGCGATGCTACCCTCGAACTTGTTCTGGCGGAGCGCTATCGCGGCCTGGGCGCCGCCATGGCCGGCACCGACGATCAGGACGTCGAACTTCATGCCTTCAGCCTCTCGGCGTGCCAGGCGACATGATCGCCGAGGAAGGTGGAGACGAAATAATAGCTATGGTCATAGCCCGGCTGGAGCCGCTGGGTGAGCGCGATGCCGGCATCACGGCAGGCGGCCTCGAGCAGCTCTGGCTTGAGCTGGACCTCCAGGAACTGGTCGGCGGTGCCGGTATCGACGAGCAGCTCGGGAACGCGCGCGCCATCCTCGATCAGCGCGACGGCGTCATGCTGGCGCCATGCCGGACGATCGGCGCCGAGATAACCGGCAAGCGCCTTTTCGCCCCAGGGCACCTGGCTCGGCGCCACGATCGGCGAGAAGGCCGAGACCGAGCGGAAGCGCGCCGGATTGCGCAGCGCGATGGTCAGCGCGCCATGGCCGCCCATCGAATGGCCGGTGATGCCCTGGCGATCCATGTCCGCCGGGAATTCGGCTTCGATCAGCGCGGGCAGTTCCTGCTCGATGTACGACCGCATCTGGAAGTGCGTCGCCCAGGGCGCCTCGGTCGCATCGACATAGAAGCCGGCGCCCTGGCCGAAATCATAGGCCTCGTCATTGGGCACGCCCTCGCCGCGCGGGCTCGTGTCGGGCGCGACCAGGATCACGCCGTGCTCGGCACAGGCAGCGCGATACTCGCCCTTTTCGGTGACATTGGCGTGGGTGCAGGTGAGGCCCGAGAGGAACCACAGCACCGGCAACCTGGCACCCGGCGCGGACTCGGGGACGAAGACCGAGAAGGTCATGTCGGTGCCGGTGGCGGCGGAGGCATGGCGGTACACCCCTTGGGTGCCGCCATGCGAGCGGTTGGCGGAAAGCTGTTCCATCAAAGCGCCTCGACCTGGGTAGCGGTGGCGGTGTCGCCGGTATTGGGGGTGCCCGTCGGCTCGATCACGATCATCTTCACTTCGCCGTGACGCGCGACCGGGCGATGCTCGACCCCGCTCGGCACGACGAAGAGCTCGCCGGGATTGAGCGTGACGGTGCGGTCACGCAGCTCGATGTCGAGCACGCCCTCGAGCACCAGGAAGAAGTCGTCGGTCTCGGGATGGCTGTGCCACACGAATTCGCCGTCCACCTTCACGATGCGCACGTCATTGTCGTTGTAGCGCGCGACGATGCGCGGCGCCCAATGCTCGGTGAAGGTGGCGAACTTCGCCTCGAGATTGACGACGTCGCTCACGCCGGAACGCGCCACATGGCGCAGAGCTTGTTGCCGTCGGGGTCGCGCAGATAGGCGAGGTACATCGAGCCGAGCGATCCACCCTCGCGCACGCCGGGCGGATCCTCGATCGCGGTGCCGCCGTGCGCGAGGCCGGCGGCATGGAACGCCGCCGCCTGCTCGGCCGAAGCGCATTTGAAGCCGATCGTTGCGCCGTTTGCGCAGGTCGCCGGCTCGCCGTCGATCGGCTCGCTGACGCAGAAACTGCCGCCGTCATGCCGGTAGAACAACCGGGTCTGGCCGGTGGCGTTGACGTGCCGGAACGGCTCGCCGACGCCGAGCGTGCCGAGCAGCGCATCGTAGAACGCCTTGGACCGCTCTATATCGTTGCTGCCGACCATCACATGGCTGAACATGTCCCGCTCCCTTCGCTTAGAAGACCACCACGCTGCGGATGCTCTCGCCCGCATGCATCAGGTCGAAGCCCTTGTTGATGTCCTCTAGGCCCATGACGTGGGTGATCATCGGGTCGATCTCGATCTTGCCCGTCATGTACATGTCAACGATCTTGGGCACGTCGGTGCGGCCCTTGGCGCCGCCGAACGCGGTGCCGCGCCAGTTGCGGCCCGTCACCAGCTGGAACGGGCGGGTGCTGATTTCCTTGCCCGCCTCGGCCACGCCGATGATGATGCTGGTGCCCCAGCCGCGATGGCAGGCTTCCAGCGCGATACGCATCACTTCGGTGTTGCCGGTGGCGTCGAAAGTATAGTCGGCGCCGCCATCGGTCATCGCGACGATCATGGCGACTACATCCTCGCGGCTCATGCCCTTGGAGTTGAGGAAATCGGTCATGCCGAAGCGGCGGCCCCATTCCTCGCGATCGGGGTTGATGTCGACGCCGATGATCTTGTTCGCACCAGCGAGCCGCGCGCCCTGGATCACGTTCAGGCCGATGCCGCCCAGGCCGAAGACCACGACATTGTCGCCGACCTGGACCTTGGCGGTGTTGATCACCGCGCCGACGCCGGTCGTTACGCCGCAGCCGATATAGCAGCTGCTCTGGAAGGGCGCGTCCTCGCGGATCTTCGCCACGGCGATCTCGGGCAGCACGGTGAAGTTCGAGAAGGTAGAGCAGCCCATATAATGGTAGATCGGCTGGCCCTTGTACGAGAAGCGCGTGGTGCCGTCCGGCATCAGGCCCTTGCCCTGGGTGGCGCGGATCGCGGTGCACAGGTTGGTCTTGCCCGAGAGGCACGACTTACACTGGCGGCATTCCGGCGTGTAGAGCGGGATCACATGGTCGCCCGGCTTCACGCTGGTGACGCCCGCGCCGACTTCGCGGACCACACCGGCGCCTTCATGGCCCAGCACCGAGGGGAAGATGCCTTCCGAGTCGAAGCCGTCCAGCGTGTAGGCGTCGGTATGGCAGATGCCGGTCGCCATGATCTCGACCAGCACTTCGCCGGCCTTGGGGCCTTCGAGGTCGAGCTCGACGATTTCGAGGGGCTTCTTCGCTTCGAAGGCGACGGCGGCGCGGGTCTTCATGGGGCTTACTCCTTGCTTGGCGGCGTGATCGGGGAAACGCCGCGCGGTTGCAAGGCGTCAGCGCAGGGTTCTGTCCTCCGGGCGATAGAGCGTGAGGAAGACGCCGGCCCACCAGAGAATGCCGGCGAACGCCGCGAATTCGAGGAAGGGGCGCGAAAAGCCGGAGATGATGGCAAGGCCCGCGAAGAGCAGCCCGGCAAGCTGTACCCAGGCAGGCAGGCTGCGCGCGGCGCGCGCCTCGCGCACGGTGAGCGTCGCCCAGAGCGCTACACCGGCATGGCCGAGCAGGGTGAGCGCGGCGACCAGATCGCCGCGGGGCGATACGCGACCCTGGCCGAGCAGGGCAGCCGCCTCGATCGAGAAATGCGCGGTGACGACAAGGCAAAAGACGCCGGCGATCCCGGCGAGCAACGCCGCATCGCGCCCGATCGTGCGCGGGCCGATCGGCCCCGCCAGGGTGAGCATCGCCAGCAGCAGCGCACCGGCCAGCACGCAGCGCACGATCTCCACAGCGAGGAGCAATCCCCAATAGTCACGGGCAGGTTCGAGGTTGCCGCGTGCGATCGCCGAGAAGGGCTGCGCCCCACCCGCGAGATCATGCGCGACATCGCCGAGGACGATCAGCGCGACCGTCAGCAACAGGCAGAACAGCGCGGCGACCGTTCCGAAGGGCCGACCACTCGCGCCGATGAAGGAGCGCTGCATAATATCTTTCCCATGTGTATTAATTACATAATACACCAATATCCTGCAGGGACAAGCCGGACATTGGCCGATCGCCCCGGTTGCGCCTATGGGGCCCGGAATGGCGTTCTTCGAAGACCAGCGACGCGACCTTTCCGAACTGGCGGCGCGCAGCCGCGCCCGGCAGCTTGCCGTGCGGGCCGGGCGGGATTTCTCCTCCAACGACTATCTCGGCCTGGCCGCCGATCCCGCACTTACGGATGCGGTGCGCGCGGCGATGGATGCCGGCGTGCCGATCGGATCTGGCGGATCGCGGCTGCTGCGCGGCAACCATGCGGCGCACGAGCAGCTTGAAGCGGACGCCGCCGCCTTCTTCGGGGCGGAGAGCGCGCTCTATTTCTCGACCGGCTATGCGGCCAATGCGGCCCTGCTCTCCACGCTGCCCCAGCGCGGCGACCTGATCCTGCACGACGCGCTGATCCATGCCAGCGCGCATGAAGGCATGCGGCTGAGCCGGGCCGAGGCACGCAGCGCGGCGCATAACGACGTCGGCGACTTCGAAGACGCGATCCTGGACTGGCGGCACGACGGTGGCACCGGCCGCGTATGGATCACCGTCGAGAGCCTTTATTCGATGGACGGCGACCAGGCGCCACTCGCCGATCTCACCGCGCTTGCCGACCGGCATGGCGCCATCCTGGTGGTCGACGAAGCGCACGCGACCGGCGTGTTCGGGGACCGGGGGCGCGGGCTGGCCGCCGGGCTGGCCGGGCGCGAGAACCTGATCACGCTGCACACCTGCGGCAAGGCTCTGGGCTGTGAGGGGGCGCTGCTCTGCGGGCCCCAAATAGTGCGCGATTTCCTGGTCAATCGCGGACGGGCCTTCATCTTCTCGACCGCGCCCTCCCCGCTGATGGCGGCGGCGGTGAGTGCAGCCCTGAAGCTGATCGCCGAACCGGCGCGCCGGGATCGGCTGCATGCGCTGGTCGCACGCGCCGAAGCACTGCTCGCGCCGGCGGGCGTGCAGGCAACGGGATCGCAGATCCTGCCGCTGGTGATCGGCGAGGATGCACGGACCATGGCGATGGCGGCGGAGCTGCAGCGCCTGGGCTTCGATGTGCGCGGCATCAGGCCGCCGACTGTCCCAGCGGGCACGTCCCGCCTGCGCATTTCCTTGACGCTCAATGTCGACGAGAACGATATCGCCGCGCTCGCCCGGGCACTTGGAGAACTCACTTGCGAATAGTCGTCACCGGTACCGATACCGATATCGGCAAGACCATCTTCGCCGCTGGCCTGGCCGGGGCGCTGGGCGCGAGCTACTGGAAGCCGATCCAGAGCGGGCTCGACGGCGGCAGCGACGGCGAGCGGATCGCCGCACTGACCGCAGCGGTGGTGCTTCCTGAAGCCTATCGCCTGACCACGCCCTGCTCGCCGCATCTCGCCGCCGAGATCGATGGCGTAGTGATCGATCCGGACAAGCTGACCCCGCCACCACGCGATCCCCTGGTCGTCGATCCGCTGGTGATCGAGGGCGCAGGCGGCGTGTTGGTGCCGGTGACGCGCGAGCTGCTCTATGCGGACCTGTTCGCGCGCTGGCAGCTGCCGACCGTGCTGGTCGCGCGGACCAGCCTGGGGACGATCAACCACAGCCTGCTGTCGATCGAGGCGCTGCGGTCGCGCGGCGTGCCGATCCTGGGCGTGGCCTTTGTCGGCGAGGCGAACGAAGACAGCGAGGCGACGATCGCGGCGATCGGCAAGGTCCGCCGGCTTGGCCGCCTGCCGATCCTCGATCCGCTCGACGCAGCCACCCTCAAGGCCGCCTTTGCCGAGGCATTCGACCTTTCGGACTTCACTGCATGACGTCGCCCATCTGGCACCCCTTCACCCAGCACGGGCTGGGCGAGCCGATCCCGCAGGTGGTGCGCACCGAAGGCGCGGCGCTGCACACGGCGGACGGCGGCCGCTACGTCGATGCGATCTCGTCCTGGTGGGTGACGACGCATGGGCATTGCCATCCACGCATCATGGCGGCGATCGCCGAAGAAGCGGGGCGGATGGACCAGATCATCTTCGCCGGCTGGACCCACGAGCCCGCCGAAACGCTGGCCGCCGAGCTGGTGCGGATCACGCCCGAGCCGCTGCAGCATGTGTTCTATTCGGACAGCGGCTCGACCAGCGTCGAAGTCGCGCTGAAGATGGCGCTCGGCTTCTGGGACAATCGCGGCGAGCCCCGCCACCGCATCGTCGTGATGGAGCATGGCTATCACGGCGACACGATCGGCGGCATGTCGGTCGGCGCGCGCGGCGTGTTCAACCGTCCCTATCAGCCCTTGCTGTTCGACGTGGAGACCATCCCCTTTCCCGAGCCGGGCCAGAGCCAGGCCGTGCTCGACGCGCTCGAAGCACAGTGCCGCGAGAAGCCGGCCGCGCTGCTGGTCGAGCCGCTGGTGCTTGGCGCAGGCGGCATGAAATTCTATTCGGCCAGCCTGCTCGCCGAGATGCGCAAGATCTGCGCGGCGCATGACGTCCTCTTCATCGCCGACGAGGTGATGACCGGTTGGGGGCGCACCGGCACGCTGCTCGCTTGCGAGCGGGCGGGTGTGGTGCCCGACATCCTCTGCCTGTCCAAGGGGCTGACCGGCGGCGCGATCCCGCTGGCAGTGACGATGGCAACGGCACCGATCTTCGAAGCGCACCTGTCCGACGATCGCGCGCGGATGTTCTTCCACTCGTCGAGCTACACCGCCAATCCGATCGCCTGCGCCGCCGCCAACGCCAATCTGGCGATCTGGCGCGAGGAGCCGGTGCTCGACCGCATCGCCGATCTCGGCGACCGCCAGCAGGACCGGCTCGACCGGCTCGCCACCCACGCGCTGATCCGCAATCCGCGCCGACTGGGTACGATCGTCGCCGCCGAGATCGGGGGCAGCGAATCGACCTATCTCAATTCGGTCGGCACCCGGCTAAAGGCGTTCGCGATGGAGCGCGGCGTGTTGCTGCGGCCGCTGGGCAACACCGTCTATGTGATGCCGCCCTATTGCATTGAGGATGCCGATCTCGATGCGGTCTATGGCACGATCACGGAATTCCTGGAGCGCGAACCGCGAATGGGAGACCTGTTCGCCTTCTGATGCGGCTCTTGTCGAATCGATATTTCTGGAATAGTCGAAATATCGAACCATTGGAGACCGCAGCCATGAAGCGCCTGCACCTGCACATCAGCGTTCCCGACCTCGATCAGGCAATTGCCTTTTACGGCACCCTGTTCGATGCGCCGCCCACGGTGGTGAAGGCCGACTATGCCAAGTGGATGCTCGAGGATCCGCGGGTCAACCTCGCGATCTCGGCGCGCAGCCGCGCCACCGGCGTCGATCATGTGGGCATCCAGGTCGATAGCGCCGATGCGCTGGGCGAGCTCGCGGGACGGCTGAAAGCGGCCGGCGCCACGACCTTCGACCAGGAAGCGACCACCTGCTGCTACGCGAAATCCGACAAGTCCTGGGTGACGGACACGGCCGGGGTGCGCTGGGAGACGTTCTTCACCCATGGCGATGCGACCGCCTATGGCGAGGATGAGATGATCCCGACCGCCAGGGCGTGTTGCTGATGCAGTTGCCCGTCGCCGTTGAGGCACTGTCCGCCCTCGCCCATGCCAATCGGCTCGCCGTATTCCGCCTGCTGGTGCGGGCGGGTGCGGATGGCATGGCCGCGGGCGACATCGCGCGCGAGATCGGCGCACTTCCCAATACGCTTTCGACGCATCTGACGATCCTGAGCAATGCCGGGCTGATCGGATCGCGCCGGGACGGCCGATCGGTGATCTATTCCGCCGATTATGATGGCATGCGGCAGCTTCTTGGCTTCCTGGTTGCCGACTGCTGCGCGGGGCGTCCGGAGATATGCGGCACGCTGGGCGATCTCGCCGCGAGCACCGATTGCTGCACATGAAGCTGCGCCGTCGCCTGCTTGCCGAGGGCATGGGCACGGCCATGCTGCTCGCGATCGTCATCGGCTCCGGCATCATGGGCGAGCGGCTCGCGGGCGGGAACCAGGCCGTGGCGCTGCTCGGGAACACCCTTGCAACCGGTGCCGGGCTGATTGTTCTCATCCATATTTTCGGCCCCATATCGGGCGCTCATTTCAATCCGGTCGTCACCCTGGCGGCTCTGCTGTTGCGCGAGACCAGCGCGGGCCTCGCGATGCTCTACGTCGTTGCCCAGCTCGCGGGCGCGATCCTCGGCGCATGGGCGGCCCATGCGATGTTCGCCGAGCCGATCCTGCAGCTGTCCGGAAAGGCGCGTGACGGCTTTCCCCAGGGCCTTTCCGAATGCATCGCCACCTTCGGCCTGATCGGCACGATATTGGCGACCCGGCGCACCCGGCCGGATTTCACGCCAATGGCCGTCGGGCTCTACATCGTCTCCGCCTATTGGTTCACCGCGTCGACCTCCTTCGCGAATCCAGCCGTGACGATCGCCCGCAGCCTGTCCGACACCTTTGCCGGCATCGCCCCGCATTCGGTGCCGTTGTTCATCGCGGCGCAGCTTGCCGGCGCGCTCGCGGCGATGGCGACATTCCCATGGCTTTACGAAGAGGAGTGCGTGCGATGACCGGCAGTTTCCCGATCACCATCTATCACAACCCCGATTGCGGTACCTCGCGCAACGCGCTCGCGATGATCGAGGCGGCGGGATATGCGCCGCAGGTCGTCGAATATCGCACCGCCGGCTGGGAACGCGCGCAACTGCTCGGCCTGCTGGCGGCGATGGGCGCGACGCCACGCGACGTGCTGCGCGAGAAGGGCACGCCGGCCGCCGAGCTGGGGCTGCTCGATCCCGCGACTTCGGAAGAGACCCTCCTTGAGGCGATGGTCGCCCATCCGATTCTCGTGAACCGGCCGATCGTGGCAACGCCGAAGGGCACCAGACTGTGCCGACCTTCCGAAGTGGTGCTGGAGCTGCTCGACCGCGCGCCGGCGGAATTCGTCAAGGAAGACGGCGAGATCGTCCGCCGCTGACCGGCTCTCCCCCCAAGGGGGTGGGATCTTCCATTTCGATTTTCGGGAAAATGGTGCTGCCGGTGAGGATTGAACTCACGACCTCAGCCTTACCAAGGATGCGCTCTACCACTGAGCTACGGCAGCACTCGCCCGAACGATCCGGCAGCGCCGGGTCCCAAGCGGGAGGCGCCTATGTGCTTGGGTGCGGGCGATTGTCAACCTGCTAATGGCCGGTTTATCGCAGGAAAATGAGCAATGCGGAAAAACAGGCCCGTTTAGCGGAGGCGCTGCGGGCCAATCTGCGCAGGCGCAAGGCGCAGGCGCGCGAGCAGGCCGCTACCAGCGACCTGCCCGGCGATCCGGCCACCCCTCAGAGCGAGCCGAACCAGAGCGACAAGCCCTGAGCCGTATCATAGGCGTTGCGCATAATGGCGTGCGGCCCGACGAGATACATCGCCATCGTGACCGCACCTGCCAGGAACCACATCACCCGATGGGCGCGCACTTCGCTTCCAACCATACCAACTCGTCCCCGCCCAGCTGCGGGCCCAAAATCCGCAGCACTTCAGCATGATAACTATCAAGCCAGCTGCGTTCCTGCTCGGTTAGCAAAGATGGTTTAATCAGCGTTCGCTCTATCGGCGCGAACGTCAGCGTCTCAAACCCCAGCATTTGTTGTTCCGCACCCGAAATCAACTGCTTGGTGACCAGCACCAGGTTCTCGATCCGGATGCCGAATTCCTGCGCTTTATAGTAACCGGGCTCGTTCGACAGGAACATGCCCTCGCGCAGCGGCTCAAGGCTCTGGCCACCCGGATAATAGGGCTGGGCGATGCGCTGCGGCCCCTCATGGACCGAGAGGTACGAGCCGACGCCGTGGCCGGTGCCGTGCCCGTAATCGAGCCCGACTTCCCACAACGGGCGGCGTGCGAAGCTGTCGAGCTGGGCGCCAGTGGTGCCGTCGGGGAAGATCGCGGTGGCGATGGCGATATGGCCCTTGAGCACGCGGGTGAAGCGGTCCTTCATCTCGTCGCTCGCCTCGCCCACCGGCATCACGCGCGTCACATCGGTGGTGCCGTCGGCATATTGCCCGCCCGAATCGACGAGATAGAGCTGGCCGAGCTCGATCGGCAGGCTCGATTCGTCGGTGACCTTGTAGTGCGGGATCGCCCCGTTCGGGCCGGTGGCGGAGATGGTGTCGAAGCTCAGGTCCTTGAGCACGCCGGTCTGCTCGCGGAACCACTGGAGCTTGTCGGCAGCCGACATTTCGGTGAGGCCACCCTGCGGTGCGGTTTCCTCGAACCATTTCAGGAAGCGGCTGAGCGCGGCGCCGTCGCGAGCCTGGGCTGCCTTCTGCCCGGCGATCTCGGCCGGGTTCTTGATCGCCTTGGCAAGGATCACCGGGTCGCGCAGCGCCAGCACCTTGGCACCGCCGGCGTCGAGGGCATCGAACACCGCGGCGACGGCGCTGCCCGGATCGGCGGCGACACGCTTGCCAGCAAAGCCCTGGAGCGCTGGGGCGAAGGCGGTGCGGTCATGGATTCGAATCGCGTTGCCGAGATGCTGGCGGACTTCGTCGGTCACCTTTTCCGGCGCGACGAAGAAATCGGCGGTGCCGTCGGCGTTGACGATCGCATAGGCGAGCGCGACCGGCGTGTGGCTCACGTCCGTACCACGGATGTTGAATGCCCAGGCGATCGAATCGAGTGCGGAGAGCACGACGGCATCCGCCTTCCGCTCGGCCAGCCAGTCGGCGATCTCGGCGCGCTTGGCGGGAGAAGACTTGCCGGCGAGGTCGTCGGACTGGACAGCGAGCGTCGCATCCGACGGAGCGGGCTTGTCCGGCCACACCGCATCGATCGGATTGGTGTTGACCGCGACCAGCTCGGCGCCCTTCTCGGCCAGCGCCCTGCGAGCTTCCTCGACCCAGGCGCGCGTGTGCAGCCAGGGATCATAGCCGATGCGGCCGCCATCGGGCGCATGGGCACCGAGCCAGGACGAAACACTGGTGGCCGGCACGCCGACATATTCCCAGTGATCGGCCGAGACCTGCTGGCGGACCTGGATCGTGTAGCGCCCGTCGGTGAAGATCGCCGCTTCCTCCGGCAGCACCACCGCGGTGCCGGCCGACCCCTGGAAGCCGGTCAGCCAGGCAAGGCGCTGGGCATAGGCTCCGACATATTCGGACATATGCTCATCGGTGAGCGGCACGACGAAGCCGTCGAGACGGTCGCGCTTCAGCTGCTCGCGAAGAGCCTTGAGGCGATCGGCATAGCTGGACATGGGATATACTCTATTGCTGGACTCTATGGGGCTGCTTTGCGCCGATATTCGGCAAAAGTCACATCCTGCGCTAGTCGAAGGCGATGAGCGATTTCCCCCTGCCCCGCGCCGACCTGGCCACCCCCGCCCTGCTGCTCGACGTGGCGGCGATGGACCGCAACATCGCGGCGATGGCCGAATTCGCCCGCGCGAGGGGCCTCGCGCTCCGGCCGCATGCCAAGACGCACAAGAGCAGCGAGATCGCGAAGCGGCAGATCGCCGCGGGCGCGGTCGGCATCTGCTGCGCCAAGCTGGGCGAGGCCGAAGCGCTGGCGGCCGAGGGCGTGGGCGACATCCACCTGACCTCGCCCGTGGTGACCAGGGACGGGATCGCGCGCCTGACGGCACTGGCGGGGAAGATCAGGCTGTCGGTGGTGGCGGATCATCCGGACGCGGTGCGAGCGCTTGCCGGATGCGGAGCGACGCTGTTCGTGGATGTCGATCCAGGCAAGCATCGCACCGGCGTGACGTCCCCCGAAGCGGCGGTGATGCTGGCGGCCGCCATCGTCGAGTCCGGGCTCGCGCTCGGTGGGGTGCAATATTATTGTGGCTCCGAGCAGCACATCGCGGTCTTTGCCGATCGCCAAGCGGCGATTGTCGAGAAGACCGACTATCTGCGCACCGTGCTGGCGGCGCTGACAGCAGCGGGTTTCGATATCCCAATAGTGACTGGTGCCGGCACCGGCACCTTCCCGATCGATGCTGAACTGGGGGTGCTGACCGAGCTGCAGGTGGGCAGCTACATCTTCCTCGACCGCGAATATCGCGATTGCGAACTGGCGGGGCCGAGCTTCGAACAGGCGCTATGGGTGGATTCCACCGTGGTCAGCGCGAACACGCCCGGCATGGTGACGATCGATGCGGGATTGAAGTCTTTCGCCACCGATGCCGGGGTGCCCGTGCCCTTGTCAGGCTCCGCGCGCTACGCCTTCATGGGCGACGAGCAGGGAGCACTGTTCGGGGAAGCACTGCCGGGCCTGGCGGAACGCGTTACGCTCGTTCCGCCGCACTGCGACCCGACGGTGAATCTCTATGACCGCTATTGGCTGGTGGCGGGCGAGACGGTCACCGGCGCGTGGCCGGTGACCGCCAGGGGCCGTTCCACCTAGGCTTGGCCGATCGGGCCCTAGCGGCGGACGTAATAGCAGCGATGCTTGGCGCTGATCGTGCGATCGATCGCGCGGCCGCCAAAGGCGCCGCCGACACCGCCGACCGCCGCACCGAGCAGGCCGTGGCCGATGATCGCGGGGCCGGCGAGCACGCCGACCGCGGCACCACCGATCAGACCGGCATGGCCCGGGGAGCGGCGGCACTTCTTGTAATAGGTCCGGCTCTTCGAGCTCTTGCCCTTGTAGTGACTCTGGGCCTGCGCCGCCTCGATCGGCATTGCGACGGGCATGGCCAGCGCGAGAGCGGCAGTGGCCGCAATGAGCTTACGCATGATTTCCATCCCTTCCTTGATTCGATGCAGCAACAACTTGCCTGGGTGCCGCGCGGTTGCATGAACTGAAAACAACAAGGTGTTCATGGGATCGTTCGATGGATGCGGCGCATTGGACGGGCATGACAGGCGGCGGAATCCCGACTCCACGCGAGCGGCTGGGCAGCGCAGCGGGCGCGCTCGCTTTCGTGGCACTGCTGCTGTGGCTGCTGGTCAGCGGGCTGGGCGTGCGCCTGCATATCGTGCCGAACCCATCCATGCAGCTGGTCGACTTCACCCTGCCGCCACCGCCGCCGCCGGAACCCGAAAAGCCCCCCGCCCCCAAGCCCCATGCACCCAAGGAGGAAGGCAAGGCCTCCCCGCCCAACAAGACCTCCCGCGCCACCGAGGTGGCGACGCCGGTGAAGACGCCCCTCCCCCAGCCGATTCCCGCCGCGACGATCCCGGCGCAGGGCAGCGATGCGAGTTCGGGTAATGCGCCGATCGCCGGCCCGGGCACGGGATCGGGCGGGATCGGCGATGGCACCGGCAGCGGCGGGCGCGGCGATGGCGCGGGCGGTGGCGGCGGCACCGTGCTGCGGCTGCTCGAGGGCGACATCACCGGACGCGACTATCCCAAGGCGGCAGCACGTGCGGGCGCGCAAGGCACTGTCGGCCTGCGTTTCACCGTGGGGGTCAATGGCCGGGTGACCGACTGCGAGGTGACGCGATCCAGCGGCAATGCGGATCTCGACGCGACCACGTGCCGGCTGATCCAGAAGCGCTTCCGCTATGCGCCAAGCCGCGATGCCAGCGGGCGGCCCTATGCCGATATAGTCACCGGCGAGCAGGTCTGGGAGCTGTACGACCGGCCCGATCGCTAGCGTCCAAGCTTCTCCACCAGGAAATCGACAAACGCCCGCACCCGGGCCGGCCGGGTGGCGCCGCCGACATAGACCGCGTGGATGTCCTCGCGGTCGCCCGGGTTGAACGGCTCCAGCAGGGAGACAAGCCGCCCGGCGGCGATATCCTGCACCACGCTGAAGGTGCCGACCCTGGCGATGCCGACCGCCGCCAGCGCCAGCTCGGCAAGCGTCTCGCCATTGTTCGCCTCGATATTGCCGCCCACGGGCAGCGCATAGTCGCGCCCGTCGCGGCGAAACGGCCAGACCGGCTCGGCGCGACGGAAGTTGAAGTTGAGGCAATTATGCTCGTGGAGGTCCTCGGGAAGCTGCGGCGTGCCCATCCGCGCGAGATAGGCCGGGGCGGCGACGATAGAGCGCCCGGTCTCACCGATCTTGCGGGCAGTGAGCGCGCTGTCCGCCAGCGGGCCGAAGCGGATCGCGACATCGGCCCGGCCGCCGGCGACATCCTCCAGCGTGTCGCTCAGGCTGATATCGACGAGAATCCCGGGATGGCGCGTCACGAATTCGCCGAGCAGCGGCACGATCACCAGCCTGCCATGGGCCAGCGCCGCGCTTACCCGGAGACGCCCGCGCGGCGAAGCCTGGTCGGCGAGCTCCTCCTCCACCTCGGCGATATCGGCAAGGATGCGCTGGGCGGCATGGAGATAGGCATCGCCCTCCGGTGTGAGCGCCAGCCGGCGGGTGGTGCGGGTGATCAGCCGCACGCCCAGCCGCGCCTCGATCCGCCCGAGCGCACGGCTGACCGCCGAAGGGGTCAGGTCGAGCCGGCGCGCGGCAGCGGAGAGGCTCCCTTCGCGGACGGCGGTGACGAAGATCTCCATTTCGCCCGAGCGATCGGTCATGGCGCGCGTCATTCATGAATCCAATGCACAGATGTTTCGCCTTTCAGGCGCCTACCGGAAGCATGAGCGCCAGTCCATTTGTGTTGCCGCACAAATCGGAGCTGCATCCATGAGTCCCCGCCTCGCGCTCACTGCGCTTTCCATCGGTGCCTTCGGCATCGGCGTCACCGAATTCACCCCCATGGGCCTGCTGCCCGTGATCGCAGGCGACCTGGGTGTGTCGATCCCCACCGCCGGCCTGCTGGTCAGCGCCTATGCGATCGGCGTGCTGATCGGCGCGCCGCTGATGACGCTGACCACCGGGCGGGTGCCCCGCCGGACGCTGCTGATCGCGCTGACCGCGATCTTCACGCTGGGCAATCTGATGGCCGCCTTCTCCGACAGCTACGCGATGCTGCTGGCTGCCCGGATCGTCACCTCCCTCAATCACGGCGCCTTTTTCGGCGTCGGATCGGTGGTCGCCGCCGGCCTGGTGGCGCCCGAGAAGCGCGCGGGTGCCATCGCGACCATGTTCATGGGCCTGACGATCGCGACGATCGGTGGCGTACCGCTCGCCACCTGGGCGGGCGAGGCGATCGGCTGGCGTGCGGTATTCGGCGCGATCGCGGCGATCGGCGTGGTGACGATGATCGCGCTGCGCCTGTTCGTCCCCGCCCTCCCGGCCGAGAAGGACGCCGACATGATGGCCGAGCTTCGCGTGCTCGGCCGCGGCCCGGTGCTCTTCGCGCTCGCGCTCACCATGGTCGGGTTCAGCGCGATGTTCACCGTGTTCACCTATATCGCACCGATCCTGCGCGAGGCGGCGCATGCCTCGACCTTCTGGGTCACGGTGGCACTGGTGATCTTCGGCATCGGCCTGACCGCGGGCAACTGGCTGGGCGGGCGCTATGCCGACAAGTCGGTGGAAGGCGCACTGATCACGATGACGGCGGCGCTGGCGGTGCTGCTGGTCGCCTTCGCCTTCGGCATGTTCTCGCTGCCGGTCGCGATCGTGCTGATGCCGCTCTGGGGCGCTGCCAGTTTTGCCCTGGTGCCGCCGCTGCAGATGCGGGTGATGGACGCCGCGCATGAAGCCCCCAACCTCGCCTCGGCCATGAACATCGGCGCATTCAACCTGGGCAATGCGATCGGCGCGGCGCTGGGCGGCGAAGTGATCCGCGAGGGGATGGGCTATCCGGCAGTGTCGCTCGCCGCCGCGGCGATGGCGCTGGTCAGTCTCGCGATGGTGCTCAGCCCCAAGCTGGTGCGCCGGCGCGCGGCGGCGCTGGCCTGACGACGGGGCGGGCGCTAGGAAGACGCGATGACCGATCTTCCCAAGCCGCCCGTAGCCGCTACCCGCCCGCATAGCTTCACCGCGCACGGAGTCACGATCGAGGACCCCTGGGCCTGGCTCAAGGACCCCGCCTATCCCACCGTCACCGACAAGGACGTGCTTTCCTATCTCGAGGAGGAGAACACGTTCTTCCAAGCGGTGATGGATCCCTTGAAGCCGCTCTCCGATACGCTGTTCACGGAAATGCGCGGGCGGATCAAGGAAGACGAATCGACCGTGCCGCAGAAGGACGGCGACTGGTTCTACTGGACCGATTACGAGACCGGCGGCGAATATCCGCGCTGGTGGCGCCGGCATGTGAATGGCGGCGAGGATGTGATGATCCTCGACGAACCGGCACTGGCCGCGGGCAAGGAGTATTTCCGGCTCGGCGCCTTTTCGGTGAGCCCCGACGGCAAGCTGCTTGCCTATGCCGTGGACGACAATGGCTCCGAGCGGTTCGAGGTCCGGGTGAAGGATCTGGAGAGCGGCCACCTGCTTCCCGACGTGATCCCGGGCATGCTCTCCGAGATCGTCTGGACCGCGGACTCCAAGGGCTTTCTCTACGGGCTGGCCAATGAGAACTGGCGGACCGACAATGCCCGCTGGCACGTGCTCGGCGAGCCGGTGGACAGCGATGTCGAGCTCTACAAGGAAGCGGACGAGGGCTATCGCGTCGGCGTGGGCGAGACCCAGTCGCGCAAGTATCTGCTGATCTCGACCGGCGACCATGTGACGAGCGAAGTCTATCTGCTCGACCCCGCCGACCCCTCGAAGCCAATGGTCTGCGTCTCCCCGCGCAAGCCGGGCCGCGAATATGACGTGGACGAGCATGACGGCACGCTGTTCATCCACACCAACGATATCGACCCGCAGTTCCGGCTGATGACCGCTTCGGTCGACAGCCCCGGCGAATGGATCGAGCGGATCGCACCGTCCGCCCATTTCTACATGACCGGCGTCACCTGCTTCGCCGACTATTTCATCGTCGAGGGCCGCGAGGACGGGCTCGATCAGATCGAGCTGCACCGCTACGACCCCGCCATCGCCCCGGTCCGCCTCGAATTCCCCGAGGCGAGCTATGTCGCGGGGCTGGGCGACAATCCCGAATATGCCATGGACAAGCTGCGCATCGGTTATGAGTCGATGGTCACGCCCGGCACCGTCTATGACTATAGCGTCGCCACCGGCGAGCTCGAGACGCTCAAGGTGCAGGAGATCCCGTCGGGCTATGACGGGAGCAAATACCGCACCGAGCGGCTGAAGATCACCGCCCGTGACGGCACCCAGGTTCCGGTCTCGATCGTCTACCCCAGGGACTTCCCCAGGGACGGCAGCGGCAAGCTCTATCTCTATGCCTATGGCGCCTATGGCTATGCCATCCCGCCCGGCTTCTCGACCAGCCGCATCTCGTTCCTCGACCGCGGCGTCGCCTTTGCCATCGCGCATATCCGCGGTGGTGATGACCTGGGGCAGCAATGGTATCTCGACGGCAAGCTCGAGAAGCGGACAAACACGTTCAACGATTTCGTGGATTCCGCCCGGGGCTTGATAGGGGAGGGATTCACACATCCGGGCGGGATCGCGATTGCAGGGCGGTCCGCGGGGGGTGAACTGATGGGCGCGGTGGTCAATTCCGACCCCGAGCTCTGGGCCGCCGTCGTCGCCGACGTGCCCTTTGTCGATGTGCTCAACACCATGCTCGACGAGAGCCTGCCGCTCACCCCCGGCGAATGGCCCGAATGGGGCAACCCGGTGGAGGACGCCGCGGCCTTCGCGCTGATCCGCTCGTACAGCCCCTACGACAACGTCACCGCCCAGGCCTATCCGCCGCTGTTCATCTCGGGCGGCCTCAACGACCCGCGCGTCACCTATTGGGAGCCCGCGAAATGGGCGGCGAAGCTGCGCGCCACCAAGACCGACGACAATGTGCTGGTCCTCAAGACCAACATGGGCGCCGGCCATGGCGGCAAGTCGGGCCGCTGGGAAAGCCTGAAGGAAGCCGCCGACGAAATGGCGTTCGTCCTGTGGCAGCTCGACGCCACCGAGCTGATGGGCTGAGCCCCGCCTTCCCGACGATATCAAGGAGCGGCCGGCCGCCAAGCCGGCCGCTTCAGCCAGCCAGACGAAGTCCTACATTGCAAGCGGGCGGACTCTGTCGCGAGCCGATTTCGAGAGGCTTGCCCTTCCCAACCAGCTGCGCCGAAACTGGGGCCCGGCCTTCGCCGGGGAACTAGGAAGAGCCCTCCCCCCGCGTGATCCGCGCCAGCAGCCGGGTCTCGCGGTGGCATTGGTGGCAGAAGGCGAAATCGAACGTCTCGCTGAGCACCCAGGCCTGGGAACTGGCGTCCCATTCGGCCCAGGCGTCGCGGGTGACGGCAACACCGCCGCAACGCTCGCATGCATATTCGACCCGAGGAGCATCGCCTTCTGCCACGCCCGGCACGATAGGCGATTCCCGGTCCGTTTCGGCGGCAACCCTCTCCATAATGGAGGAGGTTTGCGCGGCCGTTGCGCGGGCTTCCGGGTGGGCCTAGCCTGTGCGCCTCCGACCAAGGGAGCCCATCCAATGCGCACGTCCATGCTCGCACTCGGCGCCGCCGCCGCTTTGTTCACCAGCCTCGCCGCCACCGCCCCCGCCAGCCGCGCGCGGCCTGCCGCCGCCGATCCGAACGCGGAGGTGATCGCCGGGCGCAAGGCGGCCTTCCTGATGTCCGGCGCGCTGTTCGGCCAGATCAAGGCGGGCGTCGACCGGGGCGACGATCCCAAGACCCTGGGCTTCGCCGCGCGCGCCTTGTCGCGCTGGGCGAGCGCGCTGCCCGGCATGTTCCCCGCCGGCAGCGGCGGCGCACCGTCCGAGGCGCTGCCCGCCGTGTGGAGCGACCGGGCCGGGTTCGAGGCGAAAGCAGCGGACTATGCGGCGGCCGCGACCAAGCTCGCCGACCTGGCGCGTGCCGGCGACAAGCCGGGCTTCGCGGCGCAGTTCGCGGTGGTTGGGGGCACGTGCAAGGCGTGCCACGACACCTATCGCAAGGCCGAGGACAAGCATTGAGGGGGTAGGCCGCCCTTCCTGCTCCCGGCCCCCTAGTTCCCCCGGGGGGGGGGGGGGGGGGGGGGGGGGGGGGTGGGGGGGGGGGGGGGGCGGCGG
>NZ_JASATQ010000070.1:0-26339 GCF_038440415.1 Sphingomonas sp. OTU376
CCCCCCCCCCCCCCCCCCCCCACCCCACCTGCATTTCGATCCGACCCGGCGCGTCATCGCGCGGGAACCGCGCTGCCCGGCAACGGGCCGAAAGGACTTCTAGCAAAAAGCAAAACGGCACACGCCAGAGGGAGGCGACATGAGGGACGTGCAAAGGGGGACGGCAATCTGCGCAGCGGCATTGCTGTGGAGCGGCCAGGCATGGGCGCAATCGACGACGACTTCGGCCGAGACCGGCGCTGGTGGAGGGAACGGCCAGGCAGCGGGGGTCGAGGAAATCGTCGTCACCGCGCAGCGGCGCGAGCAATCGCTCCAGGACGTGCCGATCAGCGTCAACGTGTTCAGCGCCGCGACGCTCGACGCGCTGGGCGCGCTGAGCGCCGGCGACATCGACACCTTCACGCCGGGCCTGACGATCGACGACACCTCGGTCACCCAGCCCCACTATGCGATCCGCGGCGTCTCCTCGGACGATTTCGGCATCGGCACCGAGCCCGCGGTCGGTGTGTTCCTCGACGGCGTCTATACCGGGCGCTCCGGCTCGGCGCTGATCTTCTTCAACGATGTCGACCGGGTGGAGGTGCTGAAAGGCCCGCAGGGCACGCTGTTCGGGCGCAACACCTCGGCGGGCGCTATTTCGATCATCACCAAGAAGCCGGTCGATGCGTTCGAGGGCAATGCCCAGCTGCGCATCGGCAACTACGAGCGCCGCCGCGCCGAGGGCATGATCAATTTGCCGCTGGGCGACACGCTCGCGCTGCGCGTCAACGGCGTCTACAACAAGCGCAATGGCTATCTGACCGATGCCGTGACCGGGCGCGACTATGAGCGCGAGGACAATTGGTCGGGCCGCGCCGCGCTGCGCTTCCGCCCCGGTGCGGGCACCGACATCCTGCTCGCCTATGACCATGACAATACCCACAAGGACGGCCCCGCCGCGATCGGCATCGGCCCGCTCGCGCTCAGCCAGGATCCCGAAGGCCCCTTCGCCAACGACACGCTCGGCGGATCGCGCGAATCCCGGCTGCTCGACGCCTTCACGCTGACGATCGACCAGGATCTGGGCAACAAGCTCAAGCTGACCAGCCTGTCCTCCTATCGCTGGTTCAAGACGCTCAACCGCGAGGACGAGGACGGCACCAACCTGGCCGCGCATCACCTCGACACCGAGAATAACGAGCGCAACCGGAGCTATTACCAGGAACTGCGCCTCGCCCAGTCGACCAGCAGGCTGACCTGGGTGCTCGGCGCCAGCTATTTCCACGAAAGCGCGACGCAGAAGACCCGGACGATCGCGCTGACCGATTCGATCGACACGGTGCTCGCCAATGTCGCCGGCCTGCCGCTGTTCACCGTGCTCGACAGCGTCGGCCTGCCGGTGTTCGGCATCCCCTGGGTGGAATCGATCGACAACCATGCCGACAATGATTCCTACGCGGCGTTCGGCGACCTGACATGGTCGGCCACGCCCAAGCTGAACCTCACCGTCGGCCTGCGCTACACGCGGGACGAGAAGAAGTTCACCTGGCAGGTCAATCCGTACAGCGCGCCGGGCCTGACGCAGATCGGCGCGCCGGGCGCGCTCTACAACGCGATCCTGGGAGCCAGCGTCTTCCCGGACACCGCAACGATCAGCGTCGCCGATTTCTACAACGCGGTGGTCGGCACCAACATCATCTTCGAGGCAGGCGCGCTGAACGGCACCCGCTTCACCCGCAAGGAAAGCTTCTCCGACGTCAGCCCGCGTTTCGTGATCGACTATCACTTCACGCCGGACGTGATGGCCTATGCCTCGACCGCGCGCGGCTACAAGGCGGGCGGATACAACAGCGTCGAGCTCAATTCCTTCTTCAAGCCCGAGACGGTGTGGAACTTCGAAGGCGGCCTCAAGTCGAACCTGTTCGAGCGCCGGCTGCAGTTCAACCTCTCCGCATATCACTATGTCTATCGCGACCGGCAGCAGCTGAGCCTGGAATCGATCAGCGGTTCGGGCGTGCCGCAATATGTGACGCTGAGCGGCGACTCCAGGGCATGGGGCATCGACCTCGACACCCGTTTCGCGATCGCGCCGGGCATCTCGATCGGCGCGGTGGCCGGCTATATCGACTCGGTCTGGGTCAGCCGCACCGAGCAGGGCGTGGACATTGACGGCCAACCGACCGGCGAGCCCAGCTTCCGCGGCGTGCTGAACGCGCATCTGGACCAAGACCTTGGCGGCGGCGCCGGCGGCATCTTCGCCGATGCCAGCTACAGCTACACCTCGAAGCGGCGGCTCAACGATGCGATCCGCGCATCGGATGCAGCGCTGGAGAACAGCCCGATCTACGGCGACATGGTCGATTTCTCGAAGCTCAAGCGCCTGCGCGGCAGCCGCGAGATCGTCAATGCGCGGATCGGCTGGCGTCTGCCGGGGAATGCCTTCTCGCTGTCGGTCTTCGCCGAGAACCTGTTCGACGTGCGCACGCCGCGCACGCTCAACCCGATCAGCGCGCAGACGCTGGGCACGCCCTATGTCCGCATGGACCGGCCGCGTTTCTGGGGAGTGGAGTTGAATGGGCGGTTCTGAGCCGGGCCGCCCGGCCTTCCCGCCCGGCTTCCGCTGGGGCGTGTCGGCCTCCGCCTATCAGATCGAGGGCGCGGTCGCCGAGGGCGGCCGCGGCCCTTCCACCTGGGACCGGTTCTGCGCCCAGCCCGGGCGGATCACCGACGGCAGCAGCGGCGCGGTGGCCGCCGATCATTATCATCGCTTCGCCGAGGACATCGCGCTGATGCGCGACCTGGGGGTGACCGACTATCGCCTGTCGATTGCCTGGCCGCGTATCCTACCCGAGGGTCGCGGCACGGTGAACCAGCCCGGGCTCGACTTCTACGAGCGGCTGGTCGACGCGCTGGGCGAGGCCGGCATCGCGCCGATGGTGACGCTCTACCATTGGGACTCGCCCCAGGCGCTGGAGGATCAGGGCGGCTGGACCAACCGCGACATGGCCGGCTGGTTCGCCGATTATGCAGGGATCGTCGGCGCGCGGCTTGCCGACCGCGTGGCGCGCTGGGCGACGCTCAACGAACCGATGGTGCTGACCAACATGGGCTATGCAGTCGGCGGCCATGCACCCGGCAGGACGCTCGGGCTCGGCGCTCTGCCGGTGGCGCATCACCAGCTGCTTGGACACGGTCGCGCGGTCGCCGCGCTGCGCGCTGCCGGGGCGTCGGGCATCGGGATCGTCAACAACCAGATGCCGGTATGGCCGGCCAGCGACGATCCGGCCGACGTGGCGGCGGCCAATCTCTACCGCATCCTCACCTGCTGGCTCTATTCCGACCCGGTGCTGCTCGGCCGCTATCCCGAGGCGATCGGCGCGGTGATGCCCGGGCCGGTCGAAGCCGACCTCGCTGAGATCTCCGCACCGATCGACTGGTACGGGCTCAACTACTACAATGCCGAGAAGGTCGGCGCGCCGAGCGAGACCGTGCGGGTGGTCGATGGGCATGCAATGCCGTCCGACCTGCCCTTCGACCTGGTGCCGATCGAGGGCCGCGCAACCACCGATTTCGGCTGGCCGGTCACCCCTGAGGGGCTGGGCGAGATACTGGCGGAGCTGCGCGCCCGCTATGGCGCGGCGCTGCCCCCGATCCATATCACCGAGAATGGCGCGGCCTTTGGCGACGAACCCGGCCCGGACGGCGTGGTGCGGGACAGCAGGCGGATCGACTATCACGCCGCGCATCTGGAGGTGCTCGCCGCGGCGATCGCGGACGGCGCGGACGTGCGCGGCTATTTCATCTGGTCGATCCTCGACAATTTCGAATGGGCGGTCGGCCTGTCGCAGCGCTTCGGGCTGGTGCATGTCGATTACGAGACGCTGAAGCGCACGCCCAAGGCGAGCTTCGCCTGGTATCGCGACTTCATCCGGGGCCAGCGGAGCTGAGATGACCGGGATCGCCTCCGCCTCGCCGGCGCCGCGGAGCGATCCCCTTTCCGCTGCCGGGCTCGCCGCACTGTCGCTGGCCAATGCCGGGCTATGGGCCGCGCTGTTCGGCCCGATCGAACTGCTGCTCGCCCAGCATTCGAGCCTGCTGGCGCCGGACGGCAAGGTCGCCGTGCTCGGCATGGTCAGCGCCGCCGGGGGCGCGGCGGCGATGCTGACCAACCCGATATTCGGCGCGCTGTCGGACCGCACCCGTTCGCGCTTCGGCCGCCGCCGTCCCTGGGTGGCGCTGGGCGCGCTGGCCGGCGCGGGGAGCCTGTTGCTCCTGTCCGGCGCGCAAAGCGTCGCGATGCTGACGCTCGGCTGGTGCCTGGTCCAGACATCGCTCAATGCGATGATGACCGCCTTGGTCGCGACCATCGCCGACCGGGTACCGGTGGCCGAGCGGGGTGCGGCGGGTGCCTGGTTCGCCTTTGCCCAGGCGCTGGGGATCGTCGGCGGCGTTGCGCTTGCCCATGCTACCGCGCCGGACCTTGGCGCCGGCTATCGCAGCTGCGCGGCGCTGCTGCTGGTCTGCGCCCTGCCCTTCCTGCTGATCGAGGATCCAGGCCCGACACCCCTGCCCGCCCCACCGACGGCGACGGCGCACCCGCCCGCCGGCACCGCCGACATGGTGTGGGCCTGGCTGACCCGCTTCTGCTTCAACCTGATCTCCGCCCTCGCCCTGCTCTATCTGCTCTACTATCTCGGCGACGCAATCCACCGCCCCGCGCCCGATGGCGACGTGCTGCTGCTCACTGCGCTCCACATCGCCGCGATGGTGATCGTGCTGGTGCCGGCGGGCCTAGCCTCGGACAGGATCGCGCGGCGCAAGCCGTTCGTGCTCGCGGCATCGGCTTCGATGGCGATCGGCATGACCCTGCTCGCGGTGCAGCCGGCCTGGGGACTGGTCATCACCGGGGTTGCCTTCGCCGGGATCGGCTTCGGCCTCTATTCAGCGGTGGACGTCGCCATCGTCACCGAAGTTATCCCCGAGGCGACGGAATCGGCGCGCGATCTCGGCATCTTCAACATCGCCAATGCCCTGCCCCAGGTCGCCGCCCCGGCACTGGCGGCCGCGCTGATCGCCTTTGCCGGCTATGGCGCGCTCTATGGCGCGGGCGCGCTGCTGGCGCTGGTCGCGGCGGCTACGGTGCTGCGGATACGGGCGGTTGGATGACGCCGCCCGATCGCGTAGAGCGCCCCCGATGGCGAAGCTGAATATCTCCCGGCCCTCCTCCACCGTTGAGCCGAAGCAGGCCCGGGCGCTGCAGACGCGCGAGACGCTGCTGGAAGTGACCGCCGAGCTGCTCGCCGAAGTGGGCATCGAGCGCATCTCGACCAACATGATAGCCCAGCGCGCGGGCATGACCCCGCCGACCTTCTATCGCTATTTCGACGACAAGTTCGCCGTGGTGGAAGCACTGGGCATGCGGCTGATGGAACGCCAGAACGCCGTGCTCGCGGACTGGATCGAGCGCTATGCCCATCGCGGGATCGAGGTAGCGGCCGCGCATGCCGGGGATCTGCTGCGCGAAACCGCGCTGGTGACCCAGAACGAGCCCGGCGGGGTCTGGGTCGAGCGCGCGCTCCACGCGACACCGCGCCTCGAGCATATCCGCATCGAGTCCCACCGTTTCGTCGCGGACAAGCTGGCCGACGCCTTCGCGCCGCTGCTGCCGGCAATTCCGCGCGAGGCGATCTGGCGGCGGATGCGGATCGCGGTCGAGTTCGGCTATGTCACCGGCGAGCTGCTGCACAGCGAGCAGGACGTGCCCGAGGAGCTGCTGCTCGCGGAGACGGCGGAGATGCTCCGGTCGGCCTTCACCAGCTGGGGCAGCGCCGCGGGGAGCGCCGGCTAAGCGAAGCGATCCGGCCGGAAGGCGGCCAGCGGTTCGGCGGTTACGCCATCCACGATCTCCTGCGCCGCCAGCCGCCCCAATGCGGGCGCGAGCGTGACGCCGCTATGGGTGACGGCGACGTAGAGCCCGCCCAGCTTCGGCGCGAACCCGATAACGGGGAAGGAATCCGCCGGCACCACGCGCTGGCCGACGCTGACGCGCTCGATCCCGGCATTTGCGATGCCCGGCAGATAGGTGGCCGCCGCGCGCTGGATTGCCTGTCCGAAGGCTTCCACCCCTGCCCCTTCCGGTGCGCCGCCCTCATGCCCGCTGATGCTGGCGACGAAGCGGCCGTCCGGCATCTGCTTGAAGGTACTGCGCGGCGCGAAGACCACTCGATCGAGCACCGGCCTTTGCGGACGGGTGTGGAGCAGCACGCCCGGCGAGGCGGTGAGCGGCAGCCCTATGCCCGCCTGACCGGCCAGCGCCTCGCTGCCCAGGCCCGCCGCGAGCACCACGGTATCGGCTTCGATCACGCCATCCGCCGTCTGCACGCCGGCAACCTTGCCGTCGCGGACGAGCAGCGAGCGCACTTCGACCGGCGCCCGCAATTTCGCACCGAGTTTCCGCGCACGCTCGAGCAATGCGGCCACCGCGCCGGCGGGATCCACCGCCCCTTCCTCCGGGAAGAAGGCCGCCGCCGAGACCGGGCCGATGCCGAGCCCCGGCAGCAGGGTCTTGAGCGCTCCCGCATCCACACTGCGCCCGGCATAGCCCCATGCCTGCGCGATCCTGAGGCTGGCCCCCAGCCTGGCCGCCTCGACCTCGCTGTCGCGCCAATAAGTGGCGCCGCCCCATTGCAGGGGGAGCGCGGGGCCGGCCTCCTGCTGCCAGATCCGCCAGCCGGCCATGCCCAGCCAGTTCAGCTGGAAATAGGGCCGCGAGCCGGTCTTGGTCGAGGCGTTGAGATAGGCGAAGGAATCGCCCGTCGCACCCGCCGCGGGCTTGAACTTCTCAAGGATGGTGACCGCCACGCCGTGCTTGGCCAGTTCATAGGCGATCGCGGCACCCACGATCCCTGCACCAATCACGATCGCGGTGCGGCTGCCGGGTGCAACCGGACGGGCACGAACGGCCCCGGGAAGCAGCGGGGCGGCGGCAAGCAACCCCAGCGTGGCGCGGCGGTCGATCCTCACCGGCCGGCCTTCGGTTTTGCCAGAGCCTGCACCTGGCCCCAGACGCGCAGGAAGTTTCCGCCCCACAGCTTGGCGATATCACCCTCGCTATAGCCGCGACGTTGCAGCTCGGCGGTGATGTTGACGGACTCGCCGACATCGTTCCAGCCGATCACCCCGCCGCCGTGGTTGAAGTCGGACGAGATGCCGACATGGTCGATGCCGATCTTCTTCACGACATAGTCGATCTGGTCGACATAATCCTTGAGCGACGCGCGATAGTCCGGGCTGCCGGTGATTTCGTGGAATTCCTCGCTGTACTTCGCGAAGACCTCGGGCGGGAGCACCTTCACGCCCTTGTCCGACAGCGGCTGGATGCCCGCCGGCGTCTTGTCCTCGGGAATGCCGTAGCGGCGGCGGATCTCGTTGAGCTTGGCCAGCGCTTCCGGCGGGAAGGCCTTCACCCAGGAGCTATAGGCGTTGATCGCGACGACGCCGCCCTTGGCCGCGATCGCCTGCAGGGTCGCGTCGTCCAGGTTGCGCGGATGGTCGATCACCGCACGCGCATTCGAATGCGAGGCGATCACCGGGGCACGGCTCAGCTCCAGCACCTGGCGAACGCCCTGCGCGGTGATCTGCGACACATCGATCACCACGCCGAGGTCGTTGAGCCGCGCGACCGCCTGGCGACCCAGCGGCGACAACCCACCGTGTTCATTGAGCTTGTCACCGCGCAGCAGGTTGGGCCGGGCGGAATCCGCCAGGTCGTTGTTGCCGGCATGGGTGAAGCCGAAGATCGACACGCCCTTGGCGTGCCATGCGTCGAGCTGGCTCAGGTCCTTGCCGATCAGATTGCCGTTGAGGATCGACAGGATGATCGCGACACGGCCCGAGCCTTCGATCGCCTGCAGCTCCTCGGGCGAACGCGCGATCTCGGTTTGCTGCGGATAACGGCGGACCACGGCTTCGATCGCATCCAGCTTCTGCTGCCCCTTGGCCGCGGCTTCGGCATAGCCGGCGGGGGTGCGCGCGTTCTGCGGCACGAAGATCGCCAGCACTGCGCCCTTCAACCGGCCCCGCTTCGCCTTGACGAAGTCGAACTGGTCGGGCCCGTCCTGGCTGGGGTCATGCGCGCCGGTGCCGAAGTCGAACGGAATATCGAGATGGTTGTCGAGATTGGGGATGCGCTCCTGCAGCGCGGTCGCCGCCTGGAGCTGTTCCGGCGTGAAGCTCTGGGCATGCGCGCCGGCGAAGGGCAGCGCAGCGCCTGCTAGCAGCAGGAGCAGTTTCGAACGAAGGGCAAATCGGGCCATGGAATGTCTCGCTTGGAAAAGGGGGATTATTGCGCGGGGCGGGTCAGCTGGCGGGCGATGAGCTGCCAGCCGCGCGATCCCTTGGTCCACACGTCGAGGCCCGAAAGCCGTGCGGTGCTGGTGGTGCCGTCGTCCTTGCTCAGGTGGAAGGTCCAGCTGGCGGTGACATAGGCGACATTGCCGTAGCTGCGGACGCTGGCATCGGCGATGTCGACTGCGGTGAAGCGCTTGCCGGGCGCCAGCGTCCGGTCGATCTGCTCATTCTTGCCGAGTACCGCACCATCGGTGTGGCCATAGGAAAGGTCGGGATGGAAGGCGGCGTCCAGTCCCGAGCGGTCAGCCTTCACCACCGCCGTGCGATAGGCATCGATCGCAGCGATCACGGCAGTGCGGGTCGCGGCGGGGCCACGCTCCTCGACCGCCGCATGCTCCTGCGCGAAGACCGGAATGGACGACAGGCTGGCGGCACCGGAAAGGCCGGCCGCGGCGATCAGCAGCGCGCTAAGATATCGGGATTTCATGGGGACTGGCTCCTTAGAAGGACAGGTCGAGGCGAGCGAAATAGGTGCGGCCGGCGCCACCCTCGGGCGACAGGCCGGAATAGAGCGCGACCACGGGATTGCGGGCGGCCGGGAGCACCTGATCAGGATGGCTGTCGAGCAGGTTGTTGATGCCGGCCGAGACACGCGCATTGGCGAACAGGCGATAGCCGGCCGAGAAGTTCACCACTTCCTGCGGCCCGAAGCGCTGGTCATAGGCGACCACGGCGTTGCGCGCCCAATAGATGCCGTAGCGTGTGCCCGAGAGGTGCGCGTCGAAGCCGCCATTGGTGTAGTCGGCGGCCAGGCGGACGAACGTATCGGGGTTCCATTCCTCGATCAGCCCGCGCGCCTCATGCCCGATAAGCGACAGGCCGCTGCCCGCCAGCACCGCCGGAGTTGCCTTGATATGGGTGATCCTGGTGTCGCTCAGGTTGAAGCCCGCGCTCAGGTCGAGCCGCTGGTCCTGGCCCAGCCGCGAGCGATAGCGCGCGGTCGCATCGATGCCGCGGGTCCGGGTGTCGACGGCATTGGTGAAATATTGCGCGCCCGAATAGGTCGGGAAGCCGGCACCGGTCAGCACCTGGCGGACCAGCGTGCCGGTTAGCGTCTCGGACAAGGCGATGCGATCGTCGATCGTCGTCTGGTAGAAATCCACCGTCACCGACAGGTCGCCGCTCGGCGTCCAGACCAGGCCGGTCGAAAGGTTGGTTGCCTTTTCCGGCTTGAGCGGCGTCGCGCCGAGCGCCCGGGCAACCGCGCTGTCCACCCGCGCCAGCTTGTTGGTCGCCAGCACGCCATTGGTGATGTTCGGGATCGTGCGCGAATAGGCCGACTGGCCGAGCGACGGCGCGCGGTAGCCGGTGCCGGCGCTGCCCCGCCAGGCAAGCTTCGGCGTCACTTCATAGCGCAGCGCCAGGCGTGCGTTCGCGGTCGTGCCGAAGTCCGAATAATGCTCGACGCGGCCGGACGCGGTGACGCGCAGGCCCTTGGCAAGTTCGGTCTCGAGCTCGAGATAGCCGCCGACCACGTCGCGGGTGGTGCGTCCGGCATCGTCGGGCGAGAAGCCGCCAAAGCCCTGCGAAGCCGGCGTCGCCACCTTGCCGGCATTGGGGCCGTCGAGGATCGGCACGCCGCCATTGGCCCAGGAACCATAATCGCCCTGGAACACCTGATAGGCCTCATGGCGATAGGCGAGGCCCGCCGCGACATTAAGCGGCCCGCGCAGCAAGCCGGTCTCGAACGGACGCTTCCAGTCGAAGGTGACATTGGCCTGCTCGTTGAGCAGGTCGCCGGTGTTGAACGATGTCGGACTGGCCGTGCCGAGGCTGGCATTGTTGGTGTTGTAGACCAGGCTCTCCACCCGGTTGCGGCCATAGTTCGCCCCCAGGTCGAAGTCGCCGGCCTTGCCCGACCAGCGCACACCGCCGCCGATCGAGGCGTCGCGGGAATGGACGCGCAGGAAGGGCTGGAAACCATCCGGGAAAAGCGCGCGAACCGTCTGATCCGCATTGGGCTGGCGGAGATTGCCAAAGCCCTCATCCTTGCGCCAGCCATAGCTTCCGGTGAGGTACAGCGTCACGCCGCCGACGGTGCTCTCGGCGTTGAGCAGCAGGTTCTCCCGCTTGGTGGCGCCGCTGCCATAGAACCAGTTGCGGTTGGGGAAGCTCGCCTCGCGCGGATCTCCGGCGAAGTACATCGTCCGGTTGTCCCGGCCCGAAAGCCGCGTACGGCCGATGTCCCAGACGTCGAACGCCAGGATGACCGAACCGTCGCCCGGCAGCTTCGCGCCGATCGAGCCCTCGATGCTCTTGGTCTCGCCGTCGCCCTTGTCGTTGACGCCGTACTGGACCGCGAGATTGCCGTGCCCGGCCTGCTTCTTGAGCACGATGTTGACCACGCCGGCGATCGCATCCGAACCATATTGGGCCGAGGCGCCGTCGAGCAGCACCTCGACGCGCTCGATCGCGCTCAGCGGGATGCTGTTGAGGTCGACCGTCTGCGCGCCCTTGGCAACACCGCTGCCGGCGTTGAGCTGGGCGGTCGCGTGGCGGCGCTTGCCGTTGATCAGCACCAGCGTCTCGTCCGCCGCCAGACCACGCAGCGACACGCCCTTCACGAAGCTGGCCGCATTCGAAGACGGTACCGATGTGGGGAAATTGAAGGAGGGCACGAGGCGCTGCAGCGCTTCGGACAGGGTGCGGGCGCCAGTTGCCTGCAGATCCTCGCCGCTGACGAGCTGGACCGGAGCGGAGCTTTCCAGCGCCTTGTTGCCGCTGCGCGAGCCGACCACAACGATGGCGTCCTGCTCGTCTCCGGTCGCGCCGGATTGCGCCTGGGCGGGGGCGATCAGCGCGAGAGGCGCCGCTATCGCAGCGGCGGCAACGCCACCGAACAATCGAAGATCAATCCTGCCGATACCAGCGCTCGCCGCTGGAGCACCATAGTTCTGATAACGCATGACTATGCTATCCCCCTGATGGACATCAGGCGGGTTGACCCACATTATTTCAGCACAACTTCCCGTTCGCGAAGCCAGTTAAAAAGCTTCATCGCATGGAATTATCATCCCTTCCGGGAATCATTGCAGAAACGCGCAACCCACCTTTGTTTTGCTTACAGCTAAAACCTACCGAAATGGTGGGAATTGGCGAGATAGTTACCCTTTATGTCCACTTAGGGGAGCTATCGGTAATTAAATTTCGCAAGCAAACCCAAGGCTTGGCTGCCTTTGTCAGCGCGCGATCAGCCCGGAATAGGACTGGAGGACCTGATCCAATATGCCCGGCCAGCGATACCCACTCGCCGCGACATGCGCCTCGCGGGCGAGCGAGAAGCGCAGGTCAGGCCGCTCGATCAGCTGCTCTGCCACTTCGGCCAGTTCCGGTGCCGAGGCCGGTGTGAGCATGCCTGATCGTCCCGGCGCGATCAGTGCCTGGGCGCTCCCGACATCGGCGCTGACCACCGCAAGGCCGGAGGCCATCGCCTCGAGATTGACGTTGCCAAAGGCCTCGGTCGTGCTTGGGTTGATCAGGACGTCCGCGCTCGCCACCGCGCGGCCCAGCGCCTTGCCGTCGAGATGACCCGTGAAGACTGCGTCGGGCAGCAAGGTGCGGAACCGCGCCTCGGCCGGGCCGGTGCCGACGATCAGCGGGCGCAGCGGATAGCCGCGCTCGCGCAGCAGCCGGATCGTGTCCGCGAATACGGCGATGCCCTTCTCGATCACCAGCCGGCCGAAGAACAGCGGGACGATCTCGTCGTCGCGGTAGCCCAGCGCGCGGCGCCAACCCAGGTCGCGCAGCATGGGCGAGAATGCAGCGGGGTCGATGCCCCGCCCCCAGATCGCGATATCCTCGCGCGCCACGCCCATTGCCACCAGGCTGTCGGCCGAGGCGGCATTAGGTGCCAGCACCCGGTCGCTCGCCTGGTAGAAGCGCCGCAGGTGCCATTCGCCGAGCCCTCGCAGCGCACCCAGCCCGTAATAGTCGAAATAGGTCTCGAACCGGGTGTGCAGGCTGGCCACCACCGGCACATCAAGCCGACGCGCCAGCTTCTGGGCGCCCCTGCCGAGCAGGTCCGGCGCGGAGACATGGATGATGTTGGGCGCGAAGCGCTCGATATCGGCGCGCACCGATCGCGGCACGCCCAGCGCGATGCGGAACTCACTGCGGCCCGGTATCGGCACCGACGGCACCGACACCAGGTCCCCCGCCGGCGCGAAGGCGGGCTCCGCTATGGTCGGGGAATAGACCCGCACATCGGCGCCACGATCGAGCAGGTGGTCGACCAGGCGATTGAGCGCCCGATTGGCTCCGTCCCGTACGCAGTTATAGTTGCCCGAGAACAGCGCGACCCGCATCCGCGTCGCCGGTGCACCGTCATTGGCGGGGCGGTCGGTACGTGCGGGCGCTGCCAGATCGGGCGCTCCGATCGGGCGGACCTGTGGCGGCGGGCCCGGCCTGCGAGCGGAGACGTCGGCACGGGGAAATTCGGCGGGCGAAATCTTCATGGCAATGCAGATTATGCGCGAGGCGACGCTGCCTCGCACGCACTATTCGTTACGGAAGCTGAATGACGACTGACACGGCGCGGCGGTTCTGCGCGTGCGAGGCCTCGTCGGAACCCAGCGCCTCGGGCCGCTCCTTGCCATAGGAGATGGTCGTGATCCGCGCCGGTGCGATGCCCTGCATGGTCAGGAACTCGGCTGCGGCCCGCGCCCGGCGATCCCCCAGCGCGAGGTTATATTCGCGCGTGCCGCGCTCGTCAGCATGCCCCTCGACCAGGAAGGCGACGCGCGGATGCTGGCGCAGCCACTGCGCCTGGCGGGTGAGCGTGGCGCGCGCTTCCGGCGACAACGTATAGGCGTCGAAGGTGAAGAACACGCGGTCCCCCGCGGTTGCTGCCAGATCGGCCTGGAGACGAGCCAGAGCCGGATCCTCGCCATTCTCGGCATAACCCTCGCCACCCGTGCCACCGCCGGTGACGTCGGAGGCGTTGCCCGGCGCCTGCCGCTTGGTGCAGCCGCCAAGCGCCACCGTACCGATCATCACCGCCAGCATCAGTTCCTTACGCATACCCTCTCCCAGGGAATGTTTCGGAAACATCCCTAGAGAGGCTTTGGCGGTAGGCGTTACTATAGGTTTTTTATGCATGGACCCGCATGCACAGGCGCCATAGCCCTTTTCGTCGAGAGCGCGCTTTTCTGCATTCCCCTCTCGCAGGTCTCCCCCCAAAAGAGGCGCGTGTTCCCACCGCGGCGGCGGGCAGCAAGGTCGTCCCCGGCCAAGCCCGCCGCCCGGACCAGCCAGAGGCAACGCAACGAGCTTGATGACGTCCCGACGCCCGAACGCGATCGCCCGCCTGCTTCTCGCGCGTCTGCACCTGGACCGCGACGACATGCTGCGCACCGCGATCGTGCTCGCGCTTTCGGCCGTCATCGCCTTTACCGTCTATCCACTGGGTGAAGTCGCTTCGGCGCTGGTATTCGTGCTCGGCATCACTGTCGCCGGCGCGCTGAGCGGTCTGGCATCGGCGCTCATCGCCGCGCTCGCCGCGTTCCTGATCTACAATTTCTACCTCACCGAGCCCGCCCTCACCTTTCGGATCGCGACCGGGGGCGATCTTGCACCGCTGATCGTCTTCAACCTGTGCGCTTTGGTCTCCGGCGTGCTGGCCGGCCAGCTCAAGGATCATGCCCAGGCGGCGCGATCGAGCAACCTGCAGCTCCACAGCCTGCTGGCGCTGAGCCGCCAGCTCCAGTCCGCGATCCGCCTGCCCGACGTTGTCGCCACGGTGGAGCGCGCCGTCCATGACATCCTTGGCGCGCGTGCCGCCCTGTTCCGCTTCGAGGACGGAGAACTGCGCAGCCTTGCCGCGGCGCCGGCCGAAGCCGACTGGTATGCATTCGCCGAACGAATCGCGGCCCGCGCCGAGCCCCAGGGTGAAGGCACGTTGTTGGGCAGGCTGCTCAAGCCCGCCAACGCTTCCGATGCCGTGCTGGTAATCGAGCCGCTGCGTCCGGGAAAGATCACGCCGGCCTTCATCGATGCGGTCGCCAATCTGGTCACGCTCGCGCTCGAACGCGCCGCCCTGTCCGAGCAGATCACCGAGCGCCAGGCGGTCGCGCGCGCCGAACAGCTCAAGACCGCGTTGCTCGCTTCGGTGAGCCATGATTTCCGCACCCCGCTCACCGCGATCAGCGCCTCGGCGTCGAGCCTGATTGCTTATGGGGAGAGATTCGATCCCGAGACCTCGGCGGGGCTGTTGCGGGGGATTGTCGAGGAATGCGAGCGGCTAAATCGCTACACCGCCAACCTGCTCGAGATGAGCCGGCTGGAAGCGGGGGGTGTCGCGCAGCCGCTGCAGATCCTGGGCGCTGCCGAGATGGCCGCCGCCGCGCTCCACCGGGTCCGCCCGCGCGCCGGCGGGCGGCAGATGGTGCTCCAGGCCCCCGCCCCCGATCTGCTCGTCGCCGCCAATGCCGCCCTGTTCGAGCTGGTGCTTATCAACATCCTCGACAATGCGATCCTCTACAGCGACGACGATGCCCGGGTGGAGATCGCCATCACCGCCGAGCAGGGCGCCTGCCGGATCGACATCGCCGACAGCGGCCAGGGCATTCCCGAGGCGGCACTGCGCCGCGTGTTCGAGCGTTTCTATCGTGCGGGCCGCAGCGAGGCGGCCGGGCGCGGCAACGGCCTCGGGCTCGCCATCGCCAAGGGCTTTGTCGAAGCGCTGGGCGGCACGATCGAAGCCACGCTTCCCGGCCTGGACGGCCGGGGCACCCGCATCACCATTCGTCTCCCGCTCGCCGAGGCAGCCCAAGCATGACCAACATCCTCCTCGTCGATGACGAACCCGCGCTGATCGCGGTGCTGAAACCGGTACTCGGCGCCGAGGGCTATAGCGTCGCCACCGCATCGGGCGGCGCGGCGGCGCTGCGCATGGCCGAGGACATCAAGCCCGAAGTCGTGCTGCTCGACCTCGGCCTGCCCGATATCGACGGCAAGGACGTGATCCGCGCGCTTCGCGCGACCAGTGCCGTGCCGATCATCGTCATCTCCGCCCGCCACCAGGAAGGCGAGAAGATCGCCGCCCTCGACAATGGCGCCGACGACTATGTGAACAAGCCCTTCGAGATCGGTGAGCTGATGGCCCGCATCCGCGCGGCGATCCGGCGCAGCTCCAGCCTGGAGAACGCCCCCAGCACCTATCGCAGCGGCCCACTGGAAATCGATTTCCAGACGCGGCGGGTGTCGCTGGCCGGTGATGCGGTGAAGCTTTCCCCCAAGGAATATGACCTGCTGCGCACGCTGGCGCTGAGTGCAGGCCAGGTGGTTACCCACAAAAGGCTGCTCGCCGTCGGCTGGGGCAGCGACGGCGCCGACAGCCAGTATCTGCGCGTCTATATCGGCCTGCTTCGCCAGAAGATCGAGGAAGACCCGAGCGATCCCCGCTTGCTGGTGACCGAGCCGGGCGTCGGCTACCGCCTCGCCAGCGCCAACTGATCCATAACGGAACCTCGCAGCGGGGTCCGGACATTCAACAGGGCAGCCGCGATCGGGCGGCGCCAGAAACGGGACAAAGCCTTGGAAACCGTATCGATCATCCTGTTCCTGCTGCTTGCCGTGGTGGTCAGCGGCGCGTTCGCCCGGATGCTGCCCTTCGGCGTCCCGGTGCCGCTGGTGCAGATCCTGCTCGGCGCGGTGATCGGGCTGTCCACCTCGCACCGGGTCGTGCTGGATCCCGAACTGTTCCTCTTCCTGTTCCTGCCGCCGCTCCTGTTCCTCGACGGCTGGCGCATCCCCAAGGACGAGCTGTTCAAGGATCTGTCGACCGTGGTCGAGCTCGCGCTCGGGCTGGTGCTGCTCACCGTGATCGGCATGGGGCTGCTGATCAACTGGATGATCCCGGCGATGCCGCTCGCCGTTGCCTTCGCGCTTGCCGCCGTGGTCTCGCCGACCGATCCGATCGCGGTTTCGGCGATCGCCGCGCGCGTGCCGATCCCGAAGCGCATGATGCACATCCTCGAAGGCGAATCGCTGCTCAACGACGCATCGGGCCTGGTCTGCCTGCGCTTCGCCGTGGCCGCCGCGCTGACCGGCAGCTTCTCGGCAGGCGAAGCGGCGCTCACCTTCCTCTGGGTCGCCGGCGGCGGTCTGGCGATCGGCGTGCTCGTCACCCTGGCGGTCTCGGCTGCCAAGACCTGGGTGACCCGGCGCTGGGGCGAGGATACCGGCTCGCAGATCCTGGTCAGCCTGCTGATCCCCTTCGGCTCGTACCTGCTGGCCGAGCATTTCCACGCATCAGGCATCCTTGCCGCGGTGGCGGCGGGCGTGACTATGACCTTCGCCGAGATCTCCCGCCAGGCGATGGCCGTCACCCGCATGCGCCGCAACTCGGTGTGGGACACGCTGCAGTTCACCCTGAACGGCGTGATCTTCGTGCTGCTCGGCGAGCAGCTGCCCGGCATCGTCGCCGGCGCCAAGGAAACCGTGCTGCTGACCGGGCACCATTCGCCCTGGTGGCTAGGCATCTATGTCGTGGCGATCGTCGCCGGCCTCGCCGCGCTGCGCTTCGCCTGGGTGTGGACGTCGCTGCGCCTGACCATCCTGCGCAAGCGCGAGGGCACCGCCGAGATGCAGAGCCCGAACTGGCGACTGGTCGCGGCGACTTCCTTCGCCGGCGTGCGTGGCGCGATCACCCTGGCCGGTGTGCTCACCCTGCCGCTCGCGCTGCGCGACGGCACGCCCTTCCCTGCGCGCGACCTGGCGATCTTCCTTGCCGCCGGCGTGATCATCGTGTCGCTGGTCCTCGCCAGCGTCGGGCTGCCGATCCTGCTCAAGGACCTGAAGCTGCCACCCGAGCCCTCCCGCCAGGCGGAAGAGGATTCCGCGCGCGTCGCCACGGCGGAGGCGGCGATCCGCGCGGTCGAGCGTCACCAGCATGAACAAGGCGAGGCGCATGACGATCCCGGCCTTTATGCGGCGGCCGGCGCCCGGGTGATGGACTTCTACCAGGAGCGGATCGACGGGCTGAGCGACGGCGGCGCCGACGAGCTGCGCCTGCAGGAACGGCTGGCCAGCGAATTGCGCCTGGTCGGCATCCAGGCCGAGCGCGCGCAGCTGCTGGAGCTTGCCAGGGGGCGTGCGATCGGCAGCGAGATCGCCCGCAAGCTAACCCGCGAACTCGACCTCGCCGAGGCCCGCCACCGCGGGTGAGGCACGCGAAAAGGCGCGCGGTGCCGGAACACCGCGCGCCCTTCGTTCAGCTGGTCGTTCAGGCAGCGTCGACCATCACGATCTCGCTGTCCTCGATCGCGGTGACCTTGAGCACGGCAAGGTCGCTGATCGCGGCGCCGTCCCGGGCGTTGACCCGGACGCCGTCGATCTCGATCGCGCCGGTAGCGGGGACGAGATAGGCCTTTCGGTCCGCGCCCAGCGCATATTCGGCGGTCTCGCCGGCCTTGAGCGTGGCGCCGATCACTCGCGCATCGGTGCGGATCGGCAGCGCGTCATTGTCGTTCTCATAGCCCGATGCGAGGGTGACGAAATGGCCCGAGCGATCGCCCTTGGGGAAGGGCTTGGCGCCCCAGCTCGGCGCTTCGCCGTCGCGGGTCGGCACGATCCAGATCTGGAAGATCCGGGTGGTCACGTCTTCGAGGTTATATTCCGAGTGGCGGATCCCGGTGCCGGCGCTCATCACCTGGACGTCGCCCGCCTCGGTGCGGCCCTTGTTGCCCAGATTGTCCTGGTGGGTGATCGCGCCCTCGCGGACATAGGTGATGATCTCCATGTCGCGGTGCGGATGCGGCGGGAAGCCGGTCTGCGGCGCGATCGTGTCGTCGTTCCACACGCGCAGGTTGCCCCAGTGCATGCGGGCGGGATCATGATAGCCGGCGAACGAGAAGTGGTGCTTGGCGTCGAGCCAGCCGTGATTGGCGCCGCCGAGGCTGTCGTAAGGGCGAAGTTCGATCATCTTGCATCTCCTGTGGGGTAGCGCTGGCCGCCCCTTGTGAGACTGGATTTAGGACTTGCCCGCTTTATTGATCAGAGGGATAAAATCCTTCGAAACGTTCGAGGAAGTTGAATAGTGAATACGCCGGGCACGCCGACCTATGACCAGCTGCGCATCTTCCTGACGATCGTCGATACCGGCAGCTTCGCGGGCGCCGGGCGCAAGCTCAACCGGGCGGTTTCGGTCATCAGCTACGGCATCGCCAATCTCGAGGCACAGCTCGGCATCCTGCTGTTCGAGCGCGAAGGCACGCGCAAGCCGCAGCTCACCGTCGCCGGCCGCGCCCTGCTCGCCGAGGCGCGCAGCATCGCGCACGGCATGGACGGGCTGCGCGCCAAGGTGAAAGGGCTGCTCGACGGACTGGAGGCCGAAGTCAGCCTGGCGGTGGACGTGATGCTGCCGGCCGAGCGGCTCGGCAAAGTGCTGCGCGCCTTTGCCCGCGAATATCCCACGGTGCAGCTGCGCCTGCATGTCGAGGCGCTCGGCGCGATCACGGCGATGGTGCTCGATCACGAAGCGGTGATCGGCATTTCGGGGCCGCTCTCGTCCGGCGTCGAGGGGATCGAGAGCATGACCGCGGGATCGGTGCCGATGGTGCCGGTGGCTGCGCCCGATCACCCGCTCGGACGGATGGAAGTGATCCCGCCGGGCGCCGGGCGCGACTATACCCAGCTCGTGCTGACCGACCGTTCGCGCTTCACCGAGGGGCAGGATTTCTCGGTCACCAGCCCCAAGACCTGGCGGCTGGCCGACCTGGGAGCGAAACACGCGCTGCTGCGCGAGGGGATCGGCTGGGGCAACATGCCGCTGCCGATGATCGAGGCGGACCTGGTGGCGGGCACGCTGATCCGGCTGGGGATGCCCGACCATGTCGGCGGCACCTATCGCTTCTCGGGCATCTGGCGCCGCGACACCCCGCCGGGGCCGGCGGCGGCGTGGCTGCTTGACCAGTTCGTCCAGCTCGGCGCGCATGATGCGGAGCTGGCGGGGATGACGGATGTCTAGAATTTAGCTGCTACCCGGCGGAAGCCGGGGCCCAGGGTTTCTCTACCGTATCGCTCTGTTACCCCGGGCCCCGGCTTTCGCCGGGGAGCGGGAAGGCGTTACTTTGCCAGCGGCTCCCGCGCCGCCGGGTGCAGCGCGCAGGCGGCGGTGCCGACCAGCACCATCGCGCCGGCAAGGATCAGCGGCGGGGTGAGCCCGTAGCGGTTGACCAGCAGCGCCCCCAGCATCGCGCCGAGGAAGATCGCCGCCACGCCGCCAATCCGCCGCGCCCAGTTGGGGTTGCTGCCGCCGGCGAAGTGCGAGTCCGCCGCCAGGCCGGTGAGCGTCAGCGTCAGCACCGTCGTCGTCAGGTCGGGCACCTTGAGCTGGCGGATCGTCGCGTTGCGGAAGCCCATCGCTACGCCCGTGAGCGCGATGATCGCGAACACGCTGGCGGTCGGCGACTGGCTGGGAATGTCGAAGCCGATCGAAACGCCGGCAGCGATCCACAGCAGCGCCGCCTCGACCAGCGCCGCGACGATCAGCCAATGGTGCAGCGGTCGTCCCGCATGATGCTTGCCGATCCGCCCCGCAATCAGCGCTCCGAGCAGGAAGGCCGCGATCGCGGCGACGAACGGCGCCACCCGGAAGCCCGGCGTACCGGCGGCGGCGAAACCGAGAAAGACGATGTTGCCGGTCATGTTGGCGGTGAACACCTTGCCCAGCCCGAGCACGCTGATCGCGTCCACCAGGCCGGTAGTGACCGAGAGCAGCAGCAACAGCCAGGGGAGCGGGGTCGAGGATTTGGCGGCGGACATGACGGGAACTCCCTTTTTCTAATCTGGCTGTTTGATCTGGCTTTCGCCGGGGAACGATTGGGTCCTAGGGCGCTCCCGATTTCGCAAACATCCGAATAAAATCAGCCCTATCATTCGATATTTTCGAAAGGTCAGAACCGGAAATTGGCCTCCAGCCCCAGCATGGCGATCGTCTTCGCCGGTCCCGTCTCGCGGATGAAGGCGCCGGGTACGAAGGCGGAGAGCGAGGCGGACAGCTCGAGCTCGGCCGTCGCCTGCCAGGCGATCGTCGCCTCGGCTTCCTTGCCGATGAAGCGGGCACGGCTGCTCCCCGCCGCGCGGATCAGATTGCCGGGGATGTCATAGACCCCGTCGGTGCGGCTGTACCGCCAATAGGCCATGGCGGCGAGGCTGGCGGAGATGTCCCTGGCCAGTGTGGCGCTGACCCGGGGATTGAGGCTGACGATATTGGTCGGCCCGACCGGCGACAGCTCGCCGAAATATTTCCCCTTGGGGAACAGCGCGTTGAAGGTGCCGAGCGTGCCGTTGCCCGGTTTGCCGTCGCCGCTCACCACATTGAAGCGCAGCGTCGCGTCCGGCTTGAGCGGCACTTCGGGGAAGCTGCGGCCGACTTCGGTGCCCAGCGTCCAGGCCGCGATGCGCTCGCGCCCGAAGCGACCGAACTGCGCGACGCCCTCGACATTCCAGTGCCAGTCGCCGCGCGTGCCATGCGAGCGCAGCCCGAGGCTGTGCCGCTCCTCGCGCGCGCTCACCCCGCCGAAGCGCACGAGATCGTTGCGATAGCCGAGATAATAGAGATCGAGCCCCGGCAGCACGCCATAGGCACCCCATAGCGACTTGCTGTCCGAGGTCCGGTCGTCGAACGTCCCTGGCCGCGGCTGCACCGGCCGGACCGCGAGCAGGCTCAGCTTCGCCTTGCCGATCGCTACATCCGCCCGCGCCCCGTCAAAGGCGAGCGGGACATTGGGGCCATAGCGGGTGCCGACCAGCCGCTCGGTGCCGAGCGACAGCATCTGGCGCCCGGCGCGCAAGGTCACCGGGCCGAGATCGACTTCGCCGAAACCCTGGAGCAGGTCGACGCGGGTCTGGTCGACCGGCCCGGCCGCCGGCGCCACGCCCACCGCATAGGCGGCAATCGGCTGGACGAAGGCGCGCAGCCGACCGACATGGAGGTCGGCATAGGGCAGCGCGCGCAGCCACAGATAGCCGTCGTCCGGCGCATCGGCCCCGCCCCAGAGATTGTCGTGGTAGTTCTCGTTGCGGGCACGCAGTTCGATGCCGGTGGAGAGCCAGGCGTCTTCGCCGAGCGGGATGTACTTGAGCGGCCCGGTCCAGTGATGTGCGCGCTTCTCCGCGTCGCTCAGGTCGGACCAGTCCTCGTCATAGCGCGTGATGCTGAGGGTTGGGGCTTGCCAGGGTTCGTGATCCTGGGCGGCGGCGGGGATGGTGGTGAGGAAGAGGGTCGGCAACAGGAGCGTAGCTGCTCCCAGGCGAAGGCCGGGGCCCAGTTGCATTGTCGCCCGAGAGGCTCCTGCACCTAACCAGCTTCGCCGAAACTGGGCCCCGGCCTTCGCCGGGGAACGGAAGAAGGTAACGGGTTCGGGCACGCCAAACCTACCCACGCCGCCGCTCCCACTCGGCGACCAGCGCCACCAGCACGAAGCCGCCGATCAGCCCGAGATGCTCGAAGAACGCATTGGTCGCGCCGAACCGCTCGGCGCTCCCCGGCGCCATCGTCCAGAAGGCGTTGGCGGTGATCGCGGCGAAGAAAGTGAACACGCCCAGCATCCCCGCGCCCAGCCAGACCAGCCGCCCGCTCAGGATCAGCACCGGGCCGATCAGCTCGACCGCGATGGTCAGCGCCGCCCAGAGCGCCGCGGGCTGCATGCCGAAATGCGCCTGCTCGGCGACGGCGCCGTGCCAGTCGGTCAGCTTGACCACCCCGCCGAGCAGATAGGCGCCGCTGAGCGCCAGCCGGGCAAGGAACCAGGTCGGACGCCAGTCGAGCACGGCATCCACGAAGCGGGGCGTGTCCATCGCTCAGTTCTTCGCCACGGGAGCGTGGATCTCGGCGATATAGCCGCCGGGGAAGCGGACGATCGCGGCATCGCGGTCGCCCTCGCGGTGCGCCGGCACCAAAGTCTCGACCCCCGCCGCCTTCGCCTTGTCGAGCGTCACGGTGAGGCTCGATACCTCATAGCCGGTCAGCTCGCGGCCATAGGGCCAGGGCAGCTGTCCGTTCGACACCAGCACCGTCATCTTGCCATAGCCCGAAGTCAGGCGAACGCGGCGATAGGTCTTGCCCGGCTGGCCGATCTCGACGCCCGGCGCCGCCTTGTCCTCAGAGACGATCTTGGCATGGGCATAGCCGGTCCAACTCTTAAGGAAAGCGTTCGCCGAGTCCGCGGTCAGATAGACCCGGTTCTCCGGCACCGTCGCCAGCGGCGCGTAGTGCGGCTTGGTGGTGTGCCAGTAGAGCTGCATGTTCACCCCGCCCGGCCACTGCACGACCACATCGCGACCGATCGGATCGGGGAAGCTGGTGACCAGCCGGCTCGCGCCATGGCTGAGAGCGGAGGTCACCGCCGCATCGATATTATCGACCAGATAGCCGGTCCGCTCGTCCCCGAACGGATAGGGCACCGGGGTAACGAAGCCGAACACCGAGAGGATGCCAACAGGCGTGAGGACGAGCTGCGAGTTGGTCTGGCTCGCGGTCGGGGTAACCTGGAACACGCCCTTCTTCGTGGCAGTGCCGCCGAAAGTGGCGGTCACGCTGGCAACGAAGCGATCAAAATCCTCGGGCGCGACATAGACATGGGTGGAATCATATTCCGGCCCGATCGCGTGATCGGCGCTGGCCTTGGGCGCCTGCTGGGCAAAGGCAGCACTGGGGGAAACGGCGGGAGAAAGCACGACCAGAGCGGTCGCGAGCAGGAAGGTGTGGCGGGTCATTTCAGCTACTCCGATGGGATATGCACTGCCTCTGCGGACGGGTTTAGCCACCGCCCGAAAGCCGAACGATCCGAATAAAATCATCGGAACTGTTCGACATTCTGGAACAATCAGACCGCCCAGCACCCGCAACCGAGCGCGCCCCAGAAGCTCTGGACATCGGCGGCCGGCACCTTGGCGCCGAGTGCGGCAGCATGGTCATGGCCATGCACCCCGCAGGCCGAGTGGCAGGCGCACGCAGCGGCGAGCTTCTTCGAGTCGTCACGGCGATAATGGCCACCGAAGGTCGCGACCGGCGACCAGTCGGGCATCGCCTTGGGCGCCTTGGGGCCGAGCGGCGCGAAATCGCCCTCGCCATAGACCACCTTGCCACCGAGCACGGTCAGCACCGAGCGGAGATGCGCGATGTCATCCTCGGCGACATGGAAATAGTCGTCCGAGAGCAAGGCGAGATCGGCGAGCTGGCCCGCCTTGATCTGCCCCTTCTTGCCGACCTCGTTCGAGAACCAGGTATTCCGCTCGGTCCACAGCCGCAGTGCGGTCTCGCGGTCGAGCCGGTTGCGCACCGGGTAGAGCGCCATGCCGCCGACAGTCTTCGAGGTGACCAGCCAGCTCAGCGACACCCAGGGATTGTAGCTGGCGACGCGGGTGGCGTCGGTCCCCGCCCCCACCGGCACGCCGGCATCGAGCATCCGGCGGATCGGCGGCGTCGCTTCGGCCGCCTTGGCACCGTAGCGCTCGACGAAATACTCGCCCTGGAAGGCCATGCGGTGCTGCACGGCGATGCCGCCGCCGAGTGCCGCGATGCGATCAATGTTGCGCTCGCTGATCGTCTCGGCATGGTCGAAGAACCAGTTGAGGCCCTTGAGCGGAATGTCGCGATTGACCTTCTCGAACACGTCGAGGGCGCGGCTGATCGTCTGGTCATAGGTGGCGTGCATCCGCCACGGCCAGCGGCGCTCGGCGAGCAGGCGGATAACCGGCTCGAGATCGCCTTCCATCTCGGGCGGCATGTCCGGCCGGGCGACACGGAAATCCTCGAAGTCCGCCGCCGAATAGACCAGCATCTCGCCCGCGCCATTGTGGCGATAGCTGTCGTCGCCGTCGCCCGGCTTGATCTGGGTCGACCAGCTGGCAAAGTCCTTCAGCTCTTCCTTCGGCTTCTGGGTGAACAGGTTATAGGCGATACGCAGCGTCAGCTCGCCATCCTTGTGGAGCTTCTCGACGATCTCATAATCGTCCGGATAATTCTGCGAGCCGCCGCCCGCGTCGATCACGCTGGTCACGCCGAGCGAGTTAAGCTCGCGCATGAAATGCTTGGTGCTGTTGAGCTGATATTCGGGCGGCAGCTTCGGCCCCTTTGCCAAAGTCGCATAAAGGATCGTGGCGTTGGGCTGGGCGAGCAGCAGCCCGGTCGGGTTGCCCTGCGCATCGCGCATGATCTCGCCGCCCGGCGGGTTCGGGGTGTTCTTGTCATAGCCCACCGCCCTCAGCGCCGCGGCGTTGAGCAGCGCACGATCATAGAGGTGGAGGATGAAGACCGGCGTCTCGGGCGCCGCGGCGTTGATCTCGTCGAGCGTCGGCAGGCGCTTCTCGGCGAACTGGTGCTCGGTAAAGCCCCCGACCACGCGCACCCATTGCGGCGGCGGCGTGTTCTCGGCCTGCTTCTTCAGCATCGCCATCGCGTCGGCCAGCGTCGGCACGCCTTCCCAGCGCAGCTCCATATTATAGTTCAGCCCGCCGCGGATCACGTGGATATGGCTGTCGATCAGGCCCGGGATCAGGCGCCGTCCCCTGGCGTCGATCACCTGGGCATTCGGCGCGGCGGCGGCGCGAACCTCCCCCTCGGTGCCGACCGCGAGGAACTTGCCGTCTCGGATGGCGACGGCATCGGCGACCGGGTTCTCGCGATCGAGCGTGGTCACCTTGGCGTTGACGAGGATCAGGTCTTGAGGCGGGGTCATGGCGAAACTCTCGGAAATGGGCAGCAGGGCGGTGGAGGCGGCGGCGCCGACAAGCGCCTGGCGGCGGGAGATCACGCCTCGTCCTTTCGGTTGGCCGGCAGCCGGCCAAGGACATGATCGGCGCAGTCGCTGGTGACGAAGGCGACCACTTCCTTGCGATCCAGGATGCGCTTGGCGATCGGCACCAGCTGCTCGCCAAGCAGGATCCCCGCCAGCCCGAGCAGGGCGATCACCGGCGGGGCGGGAGAACGAACCCCAAGCAGGCTGTACACGACGCCGACCAGCAGACCGGCACCCAGCGAGAGAAGATAGGCTTTCATGGGGTTCGTCCTTCCGACTTTTGGGGATCAGGCCTGGATGAAGGCGAGGATGTCGGCGTTCAGCACGTCGGCATTGACCGTCAGCATGCCGTGCGAGAAGCCCGGATAAGTCTTCAGCGTCGCGTTCGGCAGAATCTCGGCCTGGAGCACGCCGGCATTCTTGTAGGGCACGACCTGGTCGTCCTCGCCGTGCAGCACCAGCGTCGGCACGGTGATCGCCTTGAGGTCGTCGGTCTGGTCGGTCTCGGAGAAGGCCTTGATGCCTTCATAATGGGCCTGCGCGCTGCCCATCATGCCCTGGCGCCACCAGTTGTCGATCACACCGGGCTTCACGTCGGCGCCGGGGCGGTTGAAGCCGTAGAACGGGCCGGATGCGACATCGCGGAAGAACTGGGCGCGGTTCGCGGCGACGCCTGCGCGGAAGCCGTCGAACACCTCGATCGGCAGGCCGTTCGGATAGGCTTCGGTCTTGAGCATGATCGGCGGCACTGCGCTGACCAGCACGGCCTTGGCGACGCGGCCCGCGGGCTGGCCATGGCGGGCGACATAGGCCGCGACTTCGCCACCGCCGGTCGAGTGGCCGATATGGACGGCGTTGCGCAGGTCGAGATGCTCGGCGACCGCGGCGGCATCGGCGGCGTAGTGGGCCATGTCATGGCCGCTGCCCACCTGAGCGGAACGGCCATGCCCGCGGCGATCATGCGCGATCACGCGGAACCCCTTGGACAGGAAAAACAGCATCTGCGCGTCCCAGTCGTCCGAAGACAGCGGCCAACCGTGGTGGAACATGATCGGCTGGGCGTCCTTGGGCCCCCAGTCCTTGAAGAAGATCTCGGTGCCGTCCTGGGTGGTGATGGTGCTCATGGGAATTTCCTTAGGATTTCATAGGATTGGGAAAGGCTGGGGTGGGGGGGGGGGGGGGGGGGGGGGGGGGGGCCCCGCGGCGCCG
>NZ_JASATQ010000071.1:0-26232 GCF_038440415.1 Sphingomonas sp. OTU376
ACCCCCGCGGGCCGCCGTCCCCCCCCCGGGGAACAACAAGGCTGAGCACAGCCACCTCAAGGGGCCGCACCCAGCAACACTTTGTTACCGTCGCGTCGTTGAAGCGGCCATAACCGCCCCCTAGATTATCCCTTGCGGACCGGGCCCCTCTGGCGAGGGCTTTCAAAGCCCTCGTGATGTCGGACCGCATCGAGCGCGCTCGGTGCAGGTTTGGACGGTACTCCCCCTTCCCTCCCCACCAAGCCTGAGCCGGGTGCCGCTCGATCGAACTTGCTTCGATTGGAGTTTTCGCACGTGAACCCTCTTTACCAGATCCCCCGCACCGGCGCTGCCGCGGCGCGCTTTGACGAGGGACTGCGCCAGCACATGCTGGGCATCTATCGCAACATGGGGATCGGTCTGGCGATCACCGGCCTCGTCGCGCTCGCCGTGGCGAACACGCCGGTGCTGGTCGCGCTGATCTTCGGCACGCCGCTCAAGTGGGTGGCGATGTTCGCGCCCCTCGCCTTCATCTTCTTCTTCCAGTTCCGCATCGAGCGGATGAGCACCGCCGGCGCCCGCACCGCCTTCTTCGCCTTTGCCGGCGTGATGGGCGTGTCGATGACGAGCATCTTCCTGGTCTTCACCGGGCAGAGCATCGCCATGGCTTTCTTCGCCGCCGCCGCGATGTTCCTGGCGCTCAGCCTGTTCGGCTACACCACCAAGCGTGACCTGACCGGCATGGGCACCTTCCTGTTCGTCGGCCTGATCGCGGTGGTGCTGGTGAGCATCGTCAACGTCTTCATCGGCTCGACGATGCTGCAGACCCTGCTCTCGATCGTCGGCATCGGCGTGTTCGCCGGCCTCACCGCCTGGGACACGCAGCGCCTGAAGAGCGAATATGCCTATTACGGCCGCAGCGAAGCCGCCGACAAGCTGGCGATCATGGGCGCGCTCTCGCTCTACCTGAACCTGATCAACATGTTCCAGCTGCTGCTGAACCTGGTCGGCGAGAGGGAGTAACCGGCATGGCCAGCTTCACCTGCCCCGTCGACGGCACCGTGCTGGTGCCGGTCGAGCGCTCGGGGATCGAGATCGACCATTGCCCCAGCTGCCGCGGCGTGTGGCTCGATCGCGGCGAGCTCGACAAGATCATCGAGCGGAGCGCCGTTCCGGCGGCACCCGTTCAGGCCCAGGCGCCACAGCCGCAATATCGCGAAGAGCGCCCGCGCTACGACGATCGTGCCGGCTACGGCCATGGCGGCGGGAAATATCCGCCGAAGCGCCGCAAGTCGTTCCTCGAGGAACTGTTCGACTGATCCTTTCCCAGCCTGTGTGCACGGCGCAGTCACACGGGCGGACGGGAGCGCGGCCCTTCCACCCCCTCACCTGCGAGGGTCGCGCCCCGTCCAACCCCACTTCCTCCCCGCGCCACACTGGCTATCATGTGATCGCTAACAGGGGAGGAAGACCATGATTACCCGCAGGTCCGTGCTCGGATCGACCGCTGCCGCCCTGGGCGCCGCCGCACTCCCCCTTCCCGCAACCGCAAGCGCCCCCGGCGACTTCGTCACCCGCAAGGGCAACGGCCTCCTTTTCGGCGGCAAGCCCTATCGCTTCGCCGGCAGCAACATGTGGTACGCCGCATGGCTGGGTGCCGACGCGCCCTGGGGCAATCGCGACCGCCTCCGCCGCGAACTCGACACGCTGGCGGGCATCGGCGTGCGCAACCTCCGCATCGCCGCCTCGGCCGAGGATTCGCCGCTCAAGAACTCGGTGAAGCCCGCCTTCCGCACCAGGGGCAGCGCCTGGAACCCGGCGCTGGTCGATGGCCTGGCCTATGCGCTCGCCGAGATGGGCAAGCGCGACATCAAGGCCGTGCTCTACCTCACCAATTTCTGGGAATGGTCGGGCGGGATGATGACCTACCTGTCCTGGGTGAATGGCGGGAAGTATCTCGACATGAACGACCCCGCGCATCCCTGGCCCGAATTCCCGGACATGACCGCGCAGTTCTACGCGAACAGCGAGGCGGTCGGCCTCTTCCATGACTATGTCCGCGCCACCGTGAAGCGCCATGCCGGTGACCCCACGATCATGGCCTGGCAGCTCGCCAACGAACCGCGCCCGGGCGGCAGCCCCAAGTCCGCCGAGCCTTTCCTCGCTGCGTATAATGGCTGGATCCAGAGCACCGCGAAGCTCATCAAGTCGCTCTCGCCCAGGCACCTCGTCTCGACCGGCAGCGAGGGCCTCAAGGGCTCGATCGAGCGCGCCGATGTCTACAAGGCCGCGCATGCCTTCCCCGAGATCGACTATCTCACCGCGCATATCTGGCCGCTCAACTGGGGCTGGGTCGATGCCAGGAACATTGCCGGCACCAACGACGCCAGCTTCGCCAAAGTGCGCGAGTATATCGCCCAGCACATCGGGCTGGCGACCGAGATCGGCAAGCCGCTGGTGATCGAGGAATTCGGCTATCCCCGCGACGGCGGCGGCTATGATCCGGAGAGCGCGACCAGCTTCAAGGACGGCTATTACAAGCTGATCTACGACGCGGTGGAGGCCAATCCGGGCATCATCGCCGGCTCGAACTTCTGGGCATGGAACGGCGAAGGCCGCCCGGTGCACGGCGACCACCGCTTCAAGCCCGGCGACACCGCCTGGCTCGGCGACCCGCCGCACGAACCGCAGGGCTGGTACGGCGTGTTCGACAGCGATGCGAGCACACGGGCGGTGGTGGCCGCCCATGCGAAAGCCCTCGCCCCGGTATAGTTTGGCTAGGCCGGGGCCAAGCAAGCGTCGGTTGAAGCAAAAGGTGTCGGGGCGCATCTGCCACTGATGGCGACCCTTCTCGATCCAACCGCGCGCGGGCGCGTGATTCTCGTTGGTGCCGGCCCGGGCGATCCGGGCCTGCTCACCGTGCGCGCCGTCGAGGCGCTCAAGCAGGCGGACGTGCTCGTCCATGACGGCCTTGTCGATCCCCGCGTCCTCGATCTCGCGCCCCAGGCCCACCGCATCTCGGTCGCCAAGTCGCGCTCGAAGCACACCGTGCCGCAGGACGCGATCAACGCGCTGATCGTCGCGCATGTGAAGACAGGCGCGATCGTCGTGCGCCTCAAGGGCGGCGACCCGTTCATCTTCGGCCGCGGCGGGGAGGAAGTCGAAGCCGTGCGCGCTGCCGGGCTCCCGGTGGAAGTCATCCCCGGCATCTCCGCCGCGCTCGGCGCCGCCGCCGAGGTCAACCTGCCGCTCACCCACCGCGACTGGTCGAGCGCGGTCAGCTTCGTCGCCGGCCAGTGCAAGGGCCTGTCCGAGCAGGACTGGTCCGGCCTGGCCGGCAAGGGCCGCACGCTGGTGATCTACATGGGCGTCGCCACCTGCCCGGACATCAGCGAGAAGCTGATGAACGACGGCGTTTCGCCCGACATGCCCGTCGCCGTGCTCGAGCGCGGCACGCTGGAGGGCAGCCGCGCGCTGCGCACCATCCTCGCCGATCTTGGGCCGATGGTGAGCCGCGAGAAGGTCAAGAGCCCCGCGATCATCATCGTCGGCGAAGTCGTCATGCTGGCCGACGCCCAGGACAAGCTCGGCCAATGGGCCAAGGCGGCGGAGGCGCTGGCATGAAGCTGCTCACCGGCAACGACCTCGCCAGCGGCGACGTCACCTGGTGGACCGGCTCGGGCTGGTCGCGCCATGTCGAGGACGCCGTCGATGTCGGCGACCAGGGCGAGGCGATCGCCCATGCCGAGGAGGGCGCGCGCCGCGTCAACGGCCCCTATGTGATCGACGCGACCCTTACGCCCGAGGGCCCGCGCCCCGCGCATATCAAGGACCGCATCCGCGCGCTCGGCCCCACCGTCCGCCCGGACCTGACCCTCAAGCCCGCCGACCCCAATGCCGGCAGCTGGGTGATCTGACATGTACAAATACGACGAATATGACCATTCCATCGTCGCCGCGCGCGTCGAGGAATTCCGCGACCAGGTGACCCGCCGCCTAGCCGGCCAGATCACCGAGGACCAGTTCAAGCCGCTGCGGCTGATGAACGGCCTCTATCTCCAGCTCCATGCGTACATGCTGCGCGTCGCGGTGCCCTATGGCACGCTCGACAGCCGCCAGATGCACATGCTGGCGCACATCGCCCGCAAGTACGATCGCGGCTATGGCCATTTCACCACCCGCCAGAACCTCCAGTACAACTGGATCAAGCTCGAGGACGCGCCCGACATCCTCGCCGAGCTGGCGACGGTCGAGATGCATGCCATCCAGACCAGCGGCAACTGCATCCGCAACATCTCCTCGGACCAGTTCGCCGGCGCGGCCGCCGACGAGCTGACCGATCCGCGCCCCTGGGCCGAGCTGCTGCGCCAGTGGAGCACCTTCCACCCCGAGTTCAGCTACCTGCCGCGCAAGTTCAAGATCTGCGTGATCGCCGCCGAGGAAGACCGCGCGGCGATGCGCCTGCACGATATCGGCATCCAGATCGTCGAGAAGGACGGCCAGCTCGGTGCCGCGATTTACGTGGGCGGCGGCATGGGCCGCACCCCGATGATCGCCCCGCTGATCAAGGACTTCGTGCCCTTCGACGATTTCGTCAGCTATCTCGAGGCCTGCCTGCGCGTCTACAATCGCTATGGCCGCCGCGACAACATGTACAAGGCGCGGATCAAGATCCTGATCCACGAGCTCGGCGCGGACAAATACGCCGCCGAGGTCGAGGAGGAGTTCGCCGCGGTGAAGGCGCTCGGCATCGATCCGCCCCAGGCCGAGTTCGACCGCATCGCCGCCCATTTCGCGCCGCCCGCCTATGACGCGGACGCGCCCGACACGCTCGATCGCAGCGATCCCGATTTCGCCGTCTGGCTCGACCAGAACGTCTCGGCGCACAAGCAGCCGGGCTATGCGGTCGTCACGATCAGCCTCAAGCCGATCGGCGGCATTCCCGGCGACGCCACCGCCGACCAGATCGACCTGATGGCCGATCTCGCCAAGGCCCACAGCTTCGACGAGCTGCGCGTCACCCACGCCCAGAACATCGTGCTGCCGCATGTCCGCAAGGCCGATCTCTACGCGCTCTGGCAGCAGCTGCGCGACGCCGGCCTGGCCGAGGCCAATCTCGACCTGATCAGCGACATCATCGCCTGCCCGGGCCTCGACTATTGCAGCCTCGCCAACGCCCGCTCGATCCCGCTGGCGCAGAAGATCGCAACGCGCTTCTCGGACATCGGCCGCCAGCGCGAACTCGGCGAGCTCAAGCTCAAGATCAGCGGCTGCATCAATGCCTGCGGCCACCATCATGCCGGCCATATCGGCATCCTCGGTGTCGATCGTAAGGGCGTCGAGAACTACCAGCTGCTGCTCGGCGGCTCGGGCGCGGAGGACGTGTCGCTCGGCACGATCACCGGCCCCGGTTTCAGCGAGGACGGGATCGTCGACGCGATCGAGAAGGCCACCAACGTCTATCTCGCCCGGCGCGAGGACGGCGAGCGCTTCCTCGACACCTATCGCCGCCTCGGCATGGCCCCGTTCAAGGAGGCAATTTATGGGTGATCTACTGCGCTACCGCGACGACGAGGCGCATGAGGAGCCCGCGGTCACGCTCGACGCGTTCCTCGGCCAGTCCAACGCCACGGCCGTCCGCATCGAGAGCGGCGAGGACGCCCGCGTCCTCCTCCCCTATCTCGATCGCATCGCGCTGGTCGAAGTGAGCTTCCCCAAGTTCCGCGACGGCCGCGGCTATTCCACCGGCCGCATCCTGCGTGAGGCGGGCTATCAGGGAGAGCTGCGCGCCCAGGGCGATGTGCTGGTCGACCAGATCCCGCTGATGCGCCGCTGCGGCTTCGACAGCTTCGCGCCCGAGGCGCCGGTCGACGAAGCCGTGCTCGCCGCCAGCCTGGCGCGCTACGAGTTCCACTATCAGGCCGCCGCCGATCCGGCGGTGCCGGTATGGAAACGCCGGCATGGCTGAGGCCGCGCGCAAGGTGGACCGGGAGATCGACCGCATCGACGTCGCCCCGCGCTGGACGGCGGCCGACGCGATCCGCCTGAACAACCTGTTCCGCGGCACCGACACGCCCGAGATGCTGCGCGAAGTGCTGGGCAACCATATGCTCGGCGACGTCGCGCTCGTTTCCTCCTTCGGCGCCGAGAGCGCGGCCCTGCTCCATCTCGTCGCCCAGGCCGATCCCAACACCCCTGTGATCTTCCTCGATACCGGCAAGCATTTCCCTGAGACGCTGGCCTATGTACGCGAGCTTGCGGACTTCATCGGCCTCACCAACCTCCAGATCATCGCGCCCGATGCCGAGACGATCGAGAAGCGCGATGCCACGGGCCTGCGCTGGTCCTATGATCCGGACGGCTGCTGCGAGATCCGCAAGGTCATCCCGCTCGAAAAGGCGCTGGCCGGCTTCGATGCCAGCATCACCGGCCGCAAGGCATTCCAGGCCTCCACCCGCAACGCCCTGCCCCGCTTCGAGCTCGACGGCGACCGGATGAAGTTCAACCCGCTGGCCAGCTGGACCAAGCAGGACATCGAGGCCTGGTTCGAGACGCACGACCTGCCCCGCCACCCGCTGGAGGCGCAGGGCTATCTCTCGATCGGCTGCGCGCCCTGCACCAGCGTGGTCAAGCCGGGCGAAGACCCGCGCTCGGGCCGCTGGCGCGGCTGGGACAAGACCGAGTGCGGCATCCACACGCCGGTGGAAGACGGCGACCCCAACCAGCCGAGCTTCTGATAGCCTGGGGGCGATGTCGATTCGTCCCCTGCTTCCGCTGTTCGCGCTGCTCGCCACCGCGAACGCCCCCGCTCCCGACTGGCGCCTTGGACCCGGCGAGGCCCCGGCGTATTTCGCCGCCCGTATCCTCGGCCGATCCGAAGGCGATCTGAACATCGTCGATGCGGCTTGGAACACCCGCCGCACGATCTTCACCGACTATCAGCGCACCGAACGCGAGAAGGACTACAACGTCACCTATCGCGAGCTGTTTGCGCTCGTGCAGCAGCCGGCCGGTGACTGGCGGAAGATCGCCGTCACCACCGGAGAGGAAGAAGGCGGCGAGGCGGAAGTCGCGGCGGTCGGCTTCGCCAATGCCGATCGCGATGCGGACCGCGAGCTGATCGTCATCCTCAAATGGCCGCAGCAGCATTACGACTATAGCGGCGCCTTCTACGAGGTCCGCCTGTTCGACACGCCCGCCGCCGGCAAGCCAGCGCTGGCCTATCTCGAAGGCGTCAGCAAGAAGTTCGGCGGCGTCGGCTGCGAGTGCAGTTCGCGCGAGGGCGGCGACACCCACTATCGCTTCAAGACGATCGCCGCGGTGAAGCAGGAGCTGAAGCGGCTGGGTTACTGAACCGGGCAGCTATATCCCACCGGCTCGCTCCACCCCTTGTCCAGTGCGCGCAGCGCCCGATCATAGGCCGGATCGCGGGTTACCCGCACCTCGCCCATCCGCGGCGGAACCAGGCATTGCGGCCACAGCCCATGATTTTCCGGGCTCTCCTTCCAGGTGAAGCGGAAGGCGAGCAACGGGATGCCGATCTCCATTCCCGAATTGGGCAGGGTCAGCTCCCATTTATAGCCGCTGGTGTTGCCGCCATGGGTGCCGCCCACTTCCTCGCCGACTAGCAGCCCGCGCCGGGTCGCGAACAGCATGGATGCGAGTTCGGCACCGCCTGAAAAAGTGTAGCCGCCGGCCAGCACCGCCAGCTGCCCCTTGTAGACCGGGCTGGCCTTTTCCCAGCGCGTCATCAGCCCCTCGGGCGGCGCGTTGATGCGCAGCAGGTCGCCGTTGGGCGCCGCCTCCACCGTCTTCAGCTCGTCCGCGTCGTAGATTTCCTGCTCGAACACCTTGCCCGACAGGCTGGTCACCCGAAGCTTGTTCGGCCGCGAGCGGACCGACGCGTATTTCTGGAACGGCTCCTCGACCAGATAGGACAAGAGGATGCTCTCGTTCGGCTCCGATCCGCCGCCATTGTCGCGCAGGTCGAGGATCAGCTTCTTCGCGCCCCGCGCGGCAAGCTGCTCGAAGATCGCCTGGATCGTCTTGCGATAGTCCGCCCCCGCCGCCCGGTAGCGCCGGTTGCTGAACGTGGGGACGTAGAGATAGGCGGTATCGGCATTGACCCAGCTCAGCGTCGCCACCGGATCGGGATCCGCCGGCGGCGCCGGGCGGGCGCTGACCGGCACCGGCTTCAGCCGCCGCGTCATCAGCTTGCCGTCGGGCAGCTTGAGCTCCACCAGATAGTCGGGCTCGTTGCCGCGCAGCCACCACCGCGCCATCGCATAGCCGCGCCCCTCCCGGTCGCGCATCACGCCGGTACGGTTGTCGCCGTCATGCGGGCTCACCTGCATCATCTCGGCGATCATCGAGGAATCCCAGGTGCCGTTCAGCCAGGTCAGCTGGGTGCCCGGCGGGATATCCGCGGCTTCGCCATAGCCCGCCGTGACGAATGCCCCATTGTCGGCCCAAAACAGGTCGAGCGGGAACAACCGCGCCGATTCCCGGTACCGGCAATTCATCCCGTCGCTGCGCGCGACCGAGAGATGCCCCTCGCCGATCCCGCGCAGCAACGGGCTCAGCGCGCGGAACAGTTCCTCCTCGCTCGTCGCTTTAGCCGCTTGCGCGCGCGCCACGGCCTTGCGCCGCGCCCAGTCCTCGGGCCTTTGCCGCCAATGGATATCCGGGAGCCCCGCCTCGGCCGCGGAGATCGCCAGTTCGAGATCCTCCCGCGCCTGTTCGGGCGTGAGCTGGCCGGCCGGGCAGGCGATCGCAAGAGCAAATGCCAGGAACATGCCTGTTTGATACGCCGGCGTATCGAACCGCGTCGACAGAATATCTCAATCCAATGCAGATCTTCGCCGGCTTGGTTCCCCGGCGAAGGCCGGGGCCCAGTCTCGGCGCAGCTGGTTGGAACGGTCAAACCTCTCGAACGACGTCGCAACAGTCCTACCCGCAGCAGAACGCGACGCGCCTATACCCGGTTAGCGCTCGCGCATGATCCGCTCGACCCGGTTGGTCAGGTCGTCCACCGCGAAGGGCTTGGTCAGCACTTCCATACCATGCTCGATATGGCCGTGGTTGAGCACGGCGTTCTCGGCATAGCCGGTGACGAACAGCACCTTGAGTTCCGGCCGCGCCACTCGCGCCGCATCGGCCACCTGCCGGCCGTTGAGCCCGCCCGGCAGGCCGACATCAGTGATCATCAGGTCGATCCGCTCGGCCCCCTCCAGCAGCCGCAGGCCCGCCGGTCCGTCGGCGGCCTCGATGCAGGAATAGCCCAGTTCGCCCAGCGCATCGACGATCAGCATCCGCACGGTCGGCTCGTCATCGACCACCAGCACGGTCTCGCCGGCATGGCTGCGTGCCACGGCACCGCCGCCCAGTTCAGGCGCGGGCGCGTCTTCCTCGCCCAGGTGCCGGGGCAGGTAGATGCACACCATCGTCCCCTGGTCGAGTTCGGAATAGATCCGCACATGGCCATGGCTCTGCCGCGCGAAGCCATAGACCATCGACAGGCCCAGCCCCGTCCCCTCGCCCAGCGGCTTGGTAGTGAAGAAGGGATCGAACACCCGGTCGAGGATGTCGCGCGGGATGCCGACGCCGGTGTCGCTCACGCACACCGTCACATATTGCCCCGGATCGAGCCCGCGCTCGCGCGCCGTGCGGTGGTCGAGCCATTTATTGCCCGTCTCGATCGTGATCTTGCCGCCGCCCGGCATCGCGTCGCGGGCGTTGATGCACAGGTTGAGGATCGCATTCTCGAGCTGGTTGGCATCGACCAGGGTCGGCCACAGCCCGCCTGCCGCGATCGTCTCGACTTCGATCGCCGGGCCCACCGTACGCTGCACCAGCTCGACCAGGTCGGTGAGCAGCCGGTTGATCACCACGGCCTTGGGCGACAAGGTCTGCCGGCGCGAGAAGGCCAACAGCCGGTGGGTCAGTGCCGCCGCCCGCCGCGTCGCGCCCTGCCCGGCGGTAAGGTATTTGTCGACGTCGCGGTTGCGCCCCTGCGACAGCCGCGTCCCGATCATCTCGAACGCGCCCGAGATGCCGGCGAGCAGGTTGTTGAAGTCGTGCGCGATCCCGCCGGTCAGCTGGCCGACGGCTTCCATCTTCTGCGCCTGGCGCAGCGCCTCCTCGGCATTGCGAAGCCGGGTCTGTTCCTGCAGCCGGTCGGTCACGTCATAGGCGAACTGATAGGCGCCGATCTGCTTGCCCGCGGCATCGTGCAGCGGGCTGAAGCGCACTTCGTAGAAATGCTCCTCGTCGCTGCCCTGCCCGGTCTCGACGATTTCGGTGAAGCTCTCGCCCGCCAGCGCCCGCGCCCAGAGCGCATCGACCGAGGCGCGCAGCTCGGCATGGTTGACCACCAGGTCGGCCATCCGGTCGCCCACGCGCGGATAGACGCCGAATACCGTCTCGAACTCGCGCGCCGCCGCGCCGTTGATCGCCACCCAGCGCCGGTCCATGTCGACCACCTGGATGAACGCGGCGGTGCCCTCGACCACGTCCGCGAGCACCCGCCGCTCGGCCAGTGCGTCGGCGACGCGGGCCTCCAGCGTCTCGTTGAGCCGCTGGAGATCGATCTCGGCCCGCCGTCGCTCGGTCACGTCCTCGAACAGCACCGCCACCTGCTTGCGGCTCGCCGGCTCCAGCCGGAAGGCGGAGAGCGACAGATAGCGCCGCGTCGCCTCCAGCTCGCGCTCGAAGCGGATCGGCTCGCCGGTGCGCAGCACCTCGCCATAGCGCGCCACCCAGTCGCCCGCCTCGTCGGGCACCATCTCGCGCACCTTCTGCCCCACGACATTGGGGATGCCGGCATGGCGCGCATAAGCGGCATTGGCCTCGACATGGACATAGTCGCTCAGCGGCCCGTGCGGCCCGTCGAAGAACTCGATGACGCAGAAGCCCTCGTCCATCGAATCGAACAGCGCGCGGTAGCGCAGGTCGGCCTCGTCGCGCCGCCGCAACTCGCGCCGCGCATCGAGCTGCGCCATCACCTGGCGCGCCAGCACCTTCAGCGTGCGCTGCTGCAGCTCGCTCAGCTGCTTCGGCGCGGTATCGAGCACGCAGAGCGTCCCGATCGGCCAGCCTTCCGCCGACTTGAGCAGCGCGCCCGCATAGAAGCGCAGGTGCGACTCGCCGGTCACCAGCGGATTGCAGTCGAACCGCCCGTCCCGCGTCGCGTCCGGCACCTCGAGGAAATCCGCCTCCAGGATCGCATGCGCGCAGAAGCTGGTCTCCAGCGGCGTCTCGCGCACGCCCAGCCCCACTTCGGCCTTGAAGAACTGCCGGCCCTCGCCGACCAGGTTCACCACCGCGATCGGCGTGCCGCAGATGTCCGCCGCCAGGCGCGCGATCTCGTCGAACGCCGCCTCGGGCTCGGTATCCAATATGTCATAGGCCGCGAGCGCCTCGAGCCTTTGCCGCTCGCGCCCTTCCGCCATGTTCTCTGTCATCGACCCGGGGAAACCGCTCTCTCCACCACGCCGCGGGACCGCGACGCTAGCTGCTAGACGCTTGGCGGGCGATTTGGTTTCGATGCGCTACCGAAACCATCAATAACCGCCCGGCGCCAGGTCGCTGAACTTGGTGAACTGGCGGTCGAAGCGCAGGTCGACCGTGCCGGTCGCGCCGTGACGCTGCTTGGCGATGATCACGCTCGCCTTGTTCGCCACCTGCAGCTGGTGGTCCTGCCAGGCCTGGTATTTCGCGATCTCGTCCGGCGTCGAGTTGCCGTCGGGCACCTTGGGCGCCTTGAAATCGTGGTAGTATTCGTCGCGGTACACGAACAGCACGATATCGGCGTCCTGCTCGATCGAGCCCGATTCACGAAGGTCGGAGAGCTGCGGACGCTTGTCCTCGCGGCTTTCCACCGCGCGGCTGAGCTGCGACAGCGCCAGCACCGGCACATGAAGTTCCTTCGCCAAGGTCTTGAGACCACGGCTAATTTCCGAAATTTCCTGCACGCGCCCGTCGCCCGATGCCTTGGCCGAGCCGGTCAGCAGCTGGAGATAGTCGACCACGACGAAGCCGATCTTGTACTGGCGCTTGAGACGCCGCGCACGCGTGCGCAGCGCCGCGATCGTCAGGCCCGGCGTATCGTCGATATAGAGCGGCAGCCGCTCGAGATCGCCCGCCGCCCGCGCGAACTTCATGAACTCCGGCCCGGAGATATTGCCGGTACGCAGCTTCTCCGACGACACTTCGGACTGTTCGGAGAGGATACGCAGCGCCAGCTGGTCGGCCGACATTTCGAGGCTGAAGAACGCAACCGGCGCGCCGATCGACTTCTCCTCGGGGATCCCCGCCTCGATATCGTCGAGGTAGCGCTTGGCCGCGTTGAACGCCATGTTGGTGGCGAGCGAGGTCTTGCCCATGCCCGGGCGGCCGGCAAGGATCAGAAGGTCGGAGCGGTTGAGACCGCCGGTCATCGCGTTGAAGTCGGTCAGGCCCGAGGTGATGCCCGATACGCTGCCGCCCGAGTTCATCGCCCGCTCGGTATGCCGCACCGCCACCGTCGCGGCGCGGGTGAAGCTCTTGGCGCCCGTATCCTCGCCGCCCTTTTCCGCGACTTCGTAAAGCTTTAGCTCGGCCTGTTCGATCTGCTTGGCAGGATTGATCTCCTGGCTGGTATCGAGCGCATTGTCGACCAGGTGGCGCCCCACGCCCACCAGAGCGCGCAGCACCGCCAGGTCATAGACCTGGTCGGCGAAGGCGCGCGCGCCGATCAGGCTGGCCGGGTTGCCGGTCAGCTGCGCGAGATAGGCCGGGCCGCCCAGCTCCTTCATCGCCGGGTCCGCCGCGAACAGCGGCTTGAGCGTCACCGGCGTAGCCAGCCGGTTATCGCCCACCATCGTCGCGATCGCGTCATAGATCCGCCCGTGCAGCGGCTCGAAGAAATGCTCCGGGCGAAGCTTCTGCAGCACGTCTTCCGCGACTCGGTTGTCGATCATCATCGCGCCGAGCAGCGCCGCTTCCGCCTCCACGTTCGCGGGCAGGCTCAGGCCTTCGGGAGAATCGGGAATCGGAAGGGGGATCGGTTGCGCCATCCCCATCCTATGCGCACCGCCCGGCGTTTCCGGCAACCGCACAGCTTGTGGAAAACGGTAATAGGTCCCAAAGCAAGGCCGATATGTCCGCAGATCCGCGCATCATCGACGTCACGCTCGACGAGCGCACGATTCTGTGGCGCTCGGCCGATATCGAGCAGGAGCGCCGGATCGCGATCTTCGACCTGCTCGAGGACAATCACTTCGCCCCCCAGCGGCACCAGGCGGACGGCTATGCCGGCCCCTACAAGCTCCACCTCGCGGTGCAGGAAGGCCGGCTCGCGCTCGAGATCAAGCGCGAGGACGGGTCCCAGCAGGAGACGCTTGTCCTCGGCTTGGCGGCATTCCGCCGCCCGATCCGCGATTACTTCGCGATCTGCGACAGCTATTATGCCGCGATTCGCAACGCCACGCCCGCCCAGATCGAAACCGTCGACATGGCACGGCGCGGCATACACAATGACGCGGCGTCGCTGCTCAAGGAACGGCTGGAAGGCAAGATCGACGTGGATTTCGACACTGCCCGCCGCCTGTTCACGCTGATCTGCGTGCTCCACATAAAAGGTTAGGGACGTTGCACATCCGCGTTCTCGTACGCCGGCTGCGCTTCGTCGTGCCGGCGCTTTTGCTTCTGGCCCTGCTCGGCTGGAGCGCCTGGCTGTTCGCCTCGCGCTGGCGCCCCTCGCCCACCGATTTCCCGGTCCAGGGTGTCGATGTGTCGGAGGAAACCGGCCCGATCGAATGGTGGACCGCCAAGAAGGCCGGCATCGACTTCGCCTATATCCGCGCGACCAGCGGCGCCCAGGCGCGCGACCTGCGCTTCCCGGAGAACTGGCGCTGGACCTTCGAGGCCGGCATCCGCCGCGGCGCGCTCCACGTCTATTCGCTCTGCCAGCTCGCCGCCGACCAGTCGGGCAATTTCATGAGTACGGTGCCGCGCTCGGACGACCAATTGCCGCCCGCCGTCGAGATCGATTTCCAGGCCGAATGCCGCGCCCGGCCCGAGCGCCAGGTGGTGATCGGCGAGCTCGGCCGCTTCCTGCATGACGTCGAGACGCATATCGGCAAGCCGGCGATCCTGCTGGTCTCGAGCCGCTTCGAGGACCAGTACCGCCTCAGCGACGCCTTCCCGCGCCTGCTCTGGGCGCGCCAGGGCTTCTTCCCCCCCTCGTATTTCGCGCGGCCATGGTCGATATGGCAGGCAAACCGCCACCGCCGGATCGAGGGCGTGGGCAAACCGGTCAATTGGGATGTGATGGCGAAATGAGCGAAGTGAACCCCAGGGCGCTGATCGAGGCCGCGCGCGAAGCCTCGAAGAACGCCTATGCCCCCTATTCGAACTTCGCCGTCGGCGCCGCCGTGCTGCTGTCGGACGGCAGCGTCGTGACCGGCGCGAATTTCGAGAATGCCAGCTACGGCCTGTCGCTCTGCGCCGAGACGGTGGCACTGGCCAGGACCAGCAGCGACGGCCGCCTCAAGGACGTGGTCGCGATCGGCGTGATCGGCGGCCGGATGGGCCACGCCGACACCGCACCGGTCAGCCCCTGCGGCCGCTGCCGCCAGATCATCAACGAAGCCGCCCAGCTCGGGGGCCGCGACCTGCCGGTATTCTGCGGCGGCGCGACCGGCGACGAGATCGCCGAATACACGCTCTCCCAGCTCCTCCCCGCGGCCTTCGGGCCGAAGGACCTCGGGCTGGCCTAGACTGGATCGACATCCAGCCCCTTCTTGGTTCCCCGGCGAAGGCCGGGGCCCAGTTTCGGCGCACCAACAAAGGCGCGGGAACCTCACGAACGGCATCGAAACCGGGCCCCGGCCTTCGCCGGGGAACGGGAAGTGGAAGCGCAAGTGTCAACATCGCGCTCCCCTCGCTGCATGCATTCCCCTCCCCGCAAGGGCGGGGAGCAACAGCTCCCCACCTCCGGCATTGCCCGCAATCGGCGCGTAACCGGATCTTAGCTACGATCCCGCTATCCCGGCTCGTCCGGCTGGCGGAGCGCTCGCAATGGATGGTGTATCGATCGCAAAGCAGGGAAATCGACGCCCGGCGGCCCCGTTGGCGGCGATCCTGCTTGCCTGGCCGCTCGTCCATCTCGCCGCGCTGCTGCTCGTTCCCGCCCAGGCCAAGCCGCTTTCCTTCGCCTTCCTGATCCTCGCCCCGCTCGCCGCCGCGCTTGCCTGCGGCCTGCGCGCCCGGCGGCGGCGCAATGCCGATGGCTGGATCGCACTCGCGCTGGCGATGCTGCTCTGGGCAAGCGGGATGACGGTGAACATGTGCGCCGATCTGCTGCTCGCCGATGCCGGGCCGATCACCGGGCTCAGCATCCTGTTCTATGTCCTGTACGGCGTGCCGCTCACCTTCCTGGTCGCCAGCCCCGCGCGCGATCCCTGGCCGGCCCGGCTGGTCGACGGGCTGCTCGCCGCGGCGCTGGGCTGGATCTTCTGGGTCCATACCTTCACCTTCGCGACGATCACCGATGCAAGCGCCGAGGGCGTGCTCAACCTGCGGCTGATGTTCGACATCCAGAACCTGTTCGTGCTGCTGTTCGCGCTGGTCCGCCACCGGGCGAGCACCGATCCGCAGCGCCGCGCCCTGTTCGGTACGCTGGCGCTGTTCGCCGGCGCCTATCTGCTGGTCGCCGGCTATATCAATCACTTCCAGATGGAAGCGGATTTCGGCCAGCTCCCCGATGTCCTTATCGGTCTTCCCTTCCTGCTGCTCGCCTGGCTGGCCCTCCGCCCCGCGCCATCCTCTCTCGAGCGCAGGCGCGCATCCTCGCCGCGCTTCTCGCTGCTGGTCCATGCCGGCAGCCCGCTGATGCTGCCGCTGACGCTGCTCGCCGTATCCGGGCCGCTGATCTCGCGCGCGCCGGGCCTGGCGGTGGGCGGCTTCATCGCCGCCTTGCTCGGCTACGGCCTGCGCAACATCCTCGTCCAGATGCGCAGCTTCGACGAGCGCGATCGCCTCACCCGGCTTTCGCGGATCGACGCGCTGACCGGCCTCGCCAATCGTCGCCAGTTCGACGAGACGCTGCTTGCCGAATGGAACCGCGCACGCCGCTCGGGAACCCCGATCGCGCTCGCCCTGATCGACATCGATCATTTCAAGCAGCTCAACGACGGGCTTGGCCATCCGGTCGGCGATGCCCGGCTGCGTTCGGTCGCCGAGGCGCTGGCCGCCACCGCGACGCGCGGCGGCGATCTGGTCGCGCGCTATGGTGGTGAGGAATTCGCCGCGATCCTGCCCGGCATCGATGCGAACATCGCGGCCGATCTCGCGGAGCGGATGCGCCGGGACATTGCCGGGCTGGGCCTTGCGTCCCCGGCCCCGGGCGGGATCGTGACCGTCAGCATCGGCCTCGCCGCGCTTGTCCCGGATGCGGCGAGCGAACCGGCCGAGCTGCTCGCCATGGCCGACTCGGCGCTCTACGGCGCCAAGCGCAGTGGCCGGAACGCGGTGATGCAATGGCAGGTGGAAGCCCCGGCGATACCGGCGCCCGGTCCCAGGCCGCTGCGCGGCGCGGCCTGATCCCCCCGAACGAGGCTCTTGCAGCCGCGCCCCGGATCGGGATGTTGCGCGCATGACGACTCTCGCGACCACCACGATCCGCCCCTTCGTCCCCGGCGGCAAGGATTTCGCCCTCTCCAAGCGCTTCTACCAGGCGCTCGGCTTCGAGCTGACTTTCGAAGCGGGCGGCGTGGCCGGTTTCGCCTGCGATTCCGGCAGCTTCCTGCTCCAGGACTATTATCATCAGGGCTGGGGCGACAATTTCATGATGCAGCTCATCGTCAAGGATCTCGACGCCTGGTGGGCGCATATCCAGTCGCTAGACCTGCCCGGCCAGTTCGGCGTCGCCGAGCCCAAGCCCCCCGCGCTGATGCCCTGGGGCCTCACCCTCACCTATGTGTTCGGCCCCTGCGGCGAGCTGTGGCACGTGGTGCAGGGGTAAGGCCGCGATCCGGCGATACCGGGGGAAGCAGGCCTTCGCCTGCCGGCGCCCTCCGGCACCCCACGCTTCAGTTCCCCGGCGAAGGCCGGGGCCCAGTTGCAATGCGCCCGATCGGGACGCCTGTGCCCTCCAACGTCATCTGCTCCCTAACATCGTCTGCGCGCCCTTCGTCATCGCCACCCCACTCCGTCATCCCCGCCCCACTCCGTCATCCCCGCCCCACTCCGTCATCCCCGCCCCACTCCGTCATCCCCGCGAAGGCGGGGATCCATTCTGGCTGACCGAAGTGAGTCCCAATTGCCCACAGCGCCAATGGATCCCCGCCTTCGCGGGGATGACGACGGAAAGATAATCCCTCCCTCACCACTCAACTCACCAATCCGGCACCCTTGAAATGTAGGATATCACCTGCTTGGTTCACGCGGCCCGCGTGCGACCGCGGCCGCTCCTTGACTTCGTTGGCGAACCTTACCGCCCGCCCAGATAGCTCCCCGGCAGCTCGCCGGTGCCCACCACGATCCTCTGGAGCACGACATTGTCGTCGATCCGCCAGACCTTGAGCACATGCCTGCCCGCGGCGATGTCCGGGAAGCGCGCGGTGAGCGTGCGGGCATTGTCCTCCACCGCGCGGTTCCAGTCGCGCTTGGGCTGGCTGTCGGCGGCGTTGGGCGCCGGAGTGAGCAGGTCGCTCAGCAGCTGCACCGGGCCATCGTCGATCGACACGCCGATGCGCAGCTTGCCGTCCGCGCCGGTGCCGAGCGTCGGCACCAGGATCAGCTGCACGGCCAGCGGGCCCGGCTTGCCGGCGGTGACCGCGTATTCCAGCCGCACGCCGTCCTCGGGCGTCGTTGCCGGCTGGCCCTGGGGCAGTGCCAGCACCGCGCCCTTGGTGCGTCCCAGGTGCGGGATCGTGCGCCAGGCCAGTCCCTTGCCACCCACGGCGCGGGCATAGTCGCCGGCCTCGATCGTCGCGGCGTCGGTCCCGACCTTGTGCAGGTCGATCGCGGTGATGCGCGGGCCGCCGGTCACCCGCTTCACTTCGGGCATCACCTGTTTCTCGGGCTGCTGCCAGTTGGTGTAGCCGATATGGGTCTGGAGCATCATCCCGTCCCATTTGCCGCCGGCGATCGCGTGGTAGCGGTCGCTCAGCTGCTGGTCGCGGGCGAAGAATTGCTCGGCCTGGTCGGCATAGTCGTTGGCGCGCGGGTCGTTGGCGGCGGCGAGGCTGCGGTTGCGGGCGACCGCGTAGTAGAGCCGGTACAGGTTCGCCATGGCCGCGATCGGGTGTTCGACCAGCTGGAAGTACGAATCCCTCCCCTGCGGCCCGACGCGCAATTTTTCGGCCAGCATGGCTTTCTCCAGCTGGTCCCATTCGGCAACCATCGCCCCGAACTCCGCCGGCCCAAAGCTCCCGGCATCGATCAGCTCCGGCTTCCGCCGCGCGGCAAGCTGGGAATAGCGCGTCAGCAACGCCCCGATCGCCTTGCCCCGCCCCGCCCCGAACTGTTCCGCGGCCCATTGCGCGGGATAGGCGGCCAGCGCCTCCGTGGTCATCGCCTCGGGGTTCCAGGCCTGCTTCATGAAGAAGCTCAGCGGATATTCCATCGGCTTCAAATCGCCGACATTGACGATCCACAGCGCCCTGGCCCCACGCTGCCAGGCCAGGTCCATCTGCTGCCAGCTCTTCTCGATCTGGTTGGTGTTCAACCACTTGTAGTTGCGGGGACCACCGACATAATCGAAGTGGTAATAGACCCCATACCCACCCTTGCGCGGGGCGCTGCCAGGATCGGGAAGCCGCCGCACCTGCCCCCAATTGTCGTCGGCGAACAGCAGGATGACATCGTCCGGCACCTGCATGCCGTGGTCGTAATAATCCTGCACCTCCTTGTAGAGCGCCCAGACCTGCGGCGTCTTGTCGGCCGGTTTGCCGGTCACTTCGGCGATGATCCCGCGCTGGTCGGCGACGATGCCCTCCAGCAGCCTGGTCGCGGTGCCCTCCGCCATCGGCTCGTCGCCATCGCCGCGCATGCCGACGGTCACCAGGCTCTCATAGCCCTTGCCGTCCCCCTTCGACATCATCCGCTCGATCCCGCCCCGCCAGAAGGCGCGCAGATTGGCGGCGTTGGTCGTATAGTCCCACTTCCCCCCGGTCACCCCGCCGGCGGTGTTCCGGTGCCATTCGTCCTGCGCGCGCGTCATCGGCTCGTGGTGCGAGGTGCCCATGACGATGCCCATCTCGTCGGCGAGGATCTTGTTTTGCGGATCATCGTCGTTGAAGGCGCGCGGCGCCCACATCGCCGGCCACAGATAATTGCCCTTCAGCCTGAGCTCGAGCTCGAAGATATGCGCATAAGCCTTTGCGTTTGCACCGCCAAATTTTCTCTGCGCCCACGTGGAGAAGGCCGGAGCCTCGTCGTTGATGAAGAAGCCGCGATAGCGCACCTTGGGCTGGTCGCGGCGCGATCCGGCAGTGAGGTAGACGTTCGCGCGCTTCGCCACCGGCACGTCTGCGAACCAGTGCCAGGGCGAAACGCCGATCTTCTCGGACAGGTCATAGGCGCCATAGACCGCGCCACGGCGATCCGAGCCGACAATCACCAGCGCGCGCGTCACGCCCGGCGCGGGATTGTCGACCACGATCTGGCGGAACGCCTCCCACTCGCCGGCAAGGTCCTGCGCCTTGATCTTGCCGTCGCGGACCAGCGCATCGATCATCGGGCTCTGTCCGAGCACACCGATCATCACCACCGCGCCGACTGCACCAGGCTGCCCCAGCCGCGGCGCGGCCCTCGTGCCGCTCACACGCGCGAGATCGCCGGCAAACCCCTTAGCGGCATGGCGCACCGCAGGGTCCGCGGCCGGATCGACCAGCACGGTCGCGGGCTCGCCGCCCGAGATCAGCGCAAAGCTCGTCCCGGCGGCCGTCGGGCAAACCGTCACCGCACCTTCACAGGCCAGCGCCGGCATCGAAGCCACCGTCGCAGCCAGTGCAGCCGCCACCAATCCGCGCATACCCTCTCCCGTATCTATTTGTCTGCGTTATGCGCACCCGATCGCAATCGGGCAACAGGGACTTGCCCCGCCGCTCGCTTCCGGCAAAACCGGGCGCATGATCCTTTCAGACCGCTGGATTCGCGAACAGGCCCAAACCACCGGGATGATCGAGCCCTTTGTCGAGGCGCAGCGCCGCGAGGGCTGCATCAGCTACGGCCTCTCTTCCTATGGCTATGACGCGCGCGTCGCCGACGAATTCAAGATCTTCACCAATGTCGATTCGGCGGTGGTGGACCCCAAGGACTTCGCGGCGAACAGCTTCGTCGACCGCAAGACCGATGTCTGCATCATCCCGCCCAACAGCTTCGCGCTGGCCCGGACGGTGGAGTATTTCCGCATCCCGCGCGACACGCTCGTGATTTGCCTGGGCAAATCGACCTATGCGCGCTGCGGGATCATCGTGAACGTCACCCCGCTCGAGCCCGAATGGGAAGGCCATGTGACGCTCGAATTCTCGAACACGACGCCGCTGCCCGCCAAGATCTATGCGAACGAAGGCGCCTGCCAATTCCTGTTCCTCAAGGGCGATCAGCCTTGCGAGACCAGCTATGCCGATCGCGCAGGCAAATATATGGGCCAGCGCGGCGTTACCCTGCCCCGGCTCTAAGCTTCTGACCTGAAATGGAAAAGGCGCCGGGATGGGCCGGCGCCTGTCAGCCCCCCGGGCTGTCGCCGCCGACCGCGCGAGAGGGATGCGCGGTCGCCGACTCTGGTTCGCGCCTTAGCGCGAAGTCAACTGGAGCGCATTGACGCGCTGGAGGCCTTTGTTGGCGACGGCGTAGGAAGTCGACTGCCGGTCACCGGGCAGGTCCATCTCGAAATTCCGCTGCGCGAGCACCTGGCGATAGAGATCGCGGGCTTCGGTGGCGCGGCCGGTCTCGGCATAGATGGCGGCAAGGTTGAGCAGAAGCTCGGGCGCGCCTGGATTCTGGCGCAGCTGGGCGGTGAGCTGGCGCTCTGCCTGGGCATATTGGCCATGCTGGATGGCAGTACTTGCTACAGGGTCCCCGTCCGGGCGCTGGGCCTGCGCGGGCAGCGCGGCGAGCGCGAACGGGGCGGCTGCAAGGACAATGAGCGCGGTGCGCATAACTCCTACTCCTTCTGTTACGCCACGGAGACACTTCCATGACTCTTTGAAGACAATAGTGTTACACTTCCATGACTACCCTGCAAGCGCATTTGCGCCGATCCGTAGATATACGGGGCAAAAGAAAAGGCGGCCCCGAAGGACCGCCTTTCCTGTTTCCGGATCCAGGCCCCGAGGGGCAGCGGATCAGAAGTCGTTGCGATACTGCTCGTTGCCGACGAAGCCGAGCTTGGTCACATTCGCGCGCTTGATGATCGCGAGAATGCGGTCGACAACGTCGTACGGCGTCTGCGGATCGGGCTGGAAGTGCAGCTCCGGCTCCGGCGACATCTGCAGCGACTGGTCGAGATACTGACGCAGCGTCACATCATCGACCGGCATGCTGTTCCAGAACACCTGGCCCTGCGCGTCGATATAGACCTTGTTCTTGGTCGCTTCGACGATCGGCGCCGTGTTGTTGCTGTTCTGCGGAAGGTCGACCTTCACGGCATGCGTCTGAATCGGGATCGTCATGATGATCATGATGAGGAGCACCAACATGACGTCGATCAGCGGCGTCGTGTTGATTTCCATCATCGGGCCGTCGTCACCGCCGCCGCCCACGCTCATACCCATAGTCTAAACTCCTTTGAGCCGGCCGTCAGAGACGAACCGTGGCCGAACCGGCGGGCGGTTCAGAGATGAAGCCGACCTTGGCGAACCCGGCCATCTGCATGGCATAGATCGTGCCACCGATGCAGCGGTACGGCGTGTTCACGTCGCCGCGGATGTGCACTTCGGGGAGCTCGAGGCCGGCAGCGTTGATGCCGCCCTGCTTGTCGATCTCGGCCCGCAGCTTCTTCGCGCCACGCTCGACCAGCTCCTGGCTGGTCACCGGGGTCATGCCCCAGAACACTTCACACTTGCCGCCATTGGCCGTGACCGAGAGCGAGACGTTCTCGGGCTTGGTGGTCGTCGGCTCGAACTGGACCTTCGGCAGCTCCAGCTTCACCGTCTGGATCACGACCGGAACCGTGATCAGGAAGATGATGAGGAGCACCAGCATCACGTCGACGAGCGGCGTGGTATTGATGTCCGACATGGGGGCGTCATCACCGCCACCCCCTCCTACGCTCATCGCCATTGCGCGCTATCCTATTCTTCTAATCCAATCCCCTGCCCCGAGGGGCTGGAGAGGGCCGCGCACCCGGGAGGGAGCGCGGCCCGTATATTCCAGATCGCTTAGGCGCGCGGCGCGGTGCTGGTGGTCGCGGCCGGAGCGGCCTTGGCCGGAGCAGCCTTGGCAGCGGTCGGGCGCACGCGGCCGTCCGAAGCCAGGTAGCCGAGCAGATCGTTCGAGAACGCGTTCAGGCTCTCGTTGATCTTCTTGTTGCGAGCCTGCAGCCAGTTGAAGGCCAGCACGGCCGGAACGGCGACGGCGAGACCGACGGCGGTCATGATCAGCGCTTCACCGACCGGACCGGCGACCGCGTCGATCGACGCCTGGCCAGCCGCACCGATCTTCACGAGTGCGCGGATGATGCCGATAACGGTACCGAACAGGCCGATGAACGGAGCGGTCGAACCCACGGTAGCGAGGAACGACAGGCCGCTCTTCAGCTGCGAGTTGATCAGGTCTTCCGAGCGAGCGAGCGAACCGTGCAGCCAGTCATGGGCTTCGACCGGATCGGTCAGCTTCGAGTGCTGCTCCTGAGCAGCCAGGCCGTCGTCGACCAGCTGGCGATAGGCCGAGTTCTTCTCGAGCTTCGCGGCGCCTTCGCGCAGGCTGTTGGCGTTCCAGAAGCCGGCGCGGACGCGCTTCGCCTGGTTGAGGATCTTCTGCTGCTCGAACAGCTTGGTGAACAGGATGTAGAGCGAGAAGAAGAGCATCAGCACGAGGATGCCGAACACCGTCTGCGAGATCAGGCCGCCCTCACGGAGCGCGGGAATCAGGCCGTACGGATTTTCCTTGGGCGCCGCAGCGGCGAGAATGGTGGTGAGCATTGTCGGTTCTTTCCTCTAACTAAATAGCGCTTTTTGTTTCCAAATCCGGCGCGCACCGGATCGGCGCGCGCCATCCAAATCACACGGCCTAGCTCGGAATCTTCCAGGTGAAGCTGCCGTTATACGGTGCCGGGATCTTGTTGCCACCCTCGTCCTCGGCCGGGTTGAACCGGGCGCGGCGCTTGAGGAGATTGCAGGCCGTGCTGTCGAGGACGGACACGCCGCTCGAGCCGGTGACGGTGCAATTGGTAACCTTGCCCGAAGCGTCCACGTCGAGACGGAAACGCACGGTACCGGCCTGCTCGGCGCGCAGCGCGGAGGCAGGATAGTCATCGTCCGTAACCCAGCTCTGCGGCGAACCGCGCGGAGACAGCTTCTTTGCGATCCGCGGCGGAGCCGGCGGCTGCGGCGGAGCCGGCTGCGCGGGCGGAGCCGGCGGGGTGATCGGCGGAGGCGGCGGAATAACCGACGTCGTCGGAATCGGCGGCGCCTGAGTCGGCACCGGAACCTGAGCCGGCGGCACCACGATCTGGGTGGGCGGCGGCGGAACGGGCGTGTCTGGCGGCGGCGGCGGCGGCGGCACTTCCTCCGGCGGGGGCGGCGGCTCCTGCACGTCGAACGTGTTCAGCTTCTCCGCCTGCTTCTTGATGTACTGATATGCTAGGCCAGTGACGAAGGCATATCCCATGCCAGCCACGATGACCGCGACCATGACGATCGCGATTACACGGCTGCCACTTGTATTACGGTCAGCGTAAGCCATTCGGCAACGTCACTCCTCTAATCCCTGACATGCAGTCCTGTGCGGCGGATTTGCGACCCGTGCACATGCCTGCCCGCCGTGCGCTATATGCGTCCTAGTCGGCAGCGGGCGAGTCTCTATCGCGCGCACCCGGAGGACGCAAACCCTTTGTCGGACAATCGGGGCGTACAATCGCCCAATGACAGAATTATTTCTGTATAGCCGAGCCACAATCCGGTAACCCGAACGGCATGAACCGAACCTTTCCCGCCATATTTTATTGCGCGATTGCGCTGACCGCATCCTTAGGTGCAGCCGCTAAACCCCAGCAAATGCAGGCACAAACCGGCCCTGTTTTACCCAGCTATGCCACCTTGGCGCGGCAGGTTACCAGTGCTCCGCTGATCATCGATGCGCGCATCCGCAAGGCGGATCGCCTCAAGGCCGAGGAATCGCCCGGCCTGGCCCCCGGGATGACCCGATTCCTGGTCGAAGCCGATGTTTCCGCCCTGATTCGCGGCACTCAGGCCATGGCGTCGCGCATTACCTACACCGCGGACGTACCCCTCAACGCCAAGGGCAAGCCGCCCAAGCTCGCCAAGCAGCGCGTGCTGCTCTTCGCCCGCACCGTGCCGGGCCGCCCGGCGATGGTGCAGCTCACCGGATTGCAGAGCCAGATGAACTGGTTGCCCGAGCTTGATGCGCAGGTTCGCGCGATCACCAGGGACGCGCTGGCCGCCGATGCACCGCCTGCCATCACCGGGGTCGGCAATGCCTTCCACGTGCCCGGGAGCCTTCCCGGCGAGGGCGAGACCCAGGTCTTCCTGCAGACCGCCAGCGGTGCGCCGGTGTCGCTCCAGATTCTCCGCCGCCCGGGCGAGACGACGCGCTGGAGTGTTTCATTGGGGGACATTGTCGACGAATCGGCCGGCGCGCCGCGGGCGAATACCTTCCTCTGGTATCGCCTGGCCTGCGGCCTGCCGCGCACCCTGCCGGCGGAAGCGGTCGAGTCGGACGACGCCCAGAACGCCGCCAAGGCGCGCGAGGACTATCAGTTCGTCCTGCGCTCGCTGGGACAATGTGCTTGATGTAACCGAGCCCCGGCGAACGCCGGGGTCTCGTGCGGCCGGCGCACGCTCCTGGCCTTAGATCCCGGCTTTCGCCGGGGATGACGGTTATTTCCGTCCGCGCACCAGCGTGATCCCGATCGATTCGCCCTGCTCGGCGATCGCCAGCTTGATGATTCGCACCTCGACCCGGCGCACGCGCGGATCGCCGACGAACAGCGTGTCGCAGATATGCTCGGCCACCGCTTCCACCAGCGTGAAGTGCACGTCCTTGGGCAGCCCGTCGGTCGCCGCGTGCTTCACGTCCATATAGTTCTTGGACGCCTTTAGCGGCGTATCCGGCTCGAAGCGCTCGGGCATGTCGATGTCCACCGTCACCGAGATGCGCAGCGGCTGCGGCAGATGCGTCTCTTCCGAATAGACGCCGGTGAGGACTTCGACTTCCAGGTCGTGCACCTGGAGCTGCAGGGAATCGGACAAGTGGCCTGGGCCTTTTCAGGGGAAACAGGCCGCGGCCCATAGCAGATGCACGCGCTCGCGAAACCCCGCCCCTCCTGCGGCGGAGCGGCTGCGTTATATTCAGTATTGCGAAAGCGCTGATCGTCGCTATCTCGCGCGGCCCCGAGTCCGTGCTCGGCGTTATGAAAGGAATGTATGAAGTGATCGCATTGCTGCCGCTCGGAACCGTGGATCCTCAGGCCGTCGAGACCTTGCTCGACCGTGCTTTTGGTCCGGGCCGACGTGCGCGCACTGCCTACAGGGTTCGCCTTGGCACTTCCGAGATTCCCGAGCTCAGCTTCGCCGCGGTCGGCGACGACGGCAGCCTGCTCGGCTCGATCCAGGCCTGGCCGGTCGCGCTCGAATGCGATGGCAGCGGCAGCGTGCCGATGGTGATGGTTGGCCCCGTCGCCGTGCAGCCCGATCGCCAGCAGGGCGGCATCGGCCGGATGCTGATGGAGCGCATGCTGGAAGCTGCCGAGGCTTCGTCGCTGCCGGGCGCCGATGCGCTGATGCTGATCGGCGACCCCGAATATTATGGCCGCTTCTTCGATTTCACCGCGGAGAAGACGTCTGGCTGGCGTCTACCCGGCCCGTTCGAGCCGCGTCGCCTTCTGGCGAGAGGTGCTGGCGTCCCCGTCGGCCCGGGCATGGTCGGGGCTCGTCTTCGACGGGCGGCCTGAACGCTGATCTGATCGAAACCGGTTCCCGGCGGAAGCCGGGGCCCGGGGCTTCTCTGCCATATCGCTCGCGACCCTGGGCCCCCGGGGGGGGGGGGGGGGGGGGGGGGGAGGGGGGCGGGGGGGGGGGGTGT